>NZ_JBFRFT010000016.1:0-108110 GCF_052114965.1 Microvirga sp. 2TAF3
AGAGCGGCTCAAGGCGAGAGCTGCCCGCAGCCTCGAAGCCTTGGAAGCAGAACTCAAACCAGCCCTCGACGCCATCACTGCAAAAGATGCCCGAGGCTGGATCAGGCACGCCGGCTATGTCCTACACTGAAACCAAAAGCGCTTTAGTTCTGAAACGGCTCGAATCCGACCGCAAAGGGATCCTGTCGCGCCTTTATGAATTCGTGCGTCATCCCTCGGTCGGTGCCGATCCCGCCTACGCGGACGGCATGCGCGGCGCTCAGGACTTTCTGCTCGGTCGGCTCGAGGCGATTGGCCTTCGCAACGTGCGGCGCCTGGAGGCCGGTGGTCATCCGGCCATTTACGGAGAATGGCTCGGCGCGCCGGGCAAGCCGACTTTCCTGATCTATGGTCACTACGATGTGCAGCCGCCGGACCCGTTCGAAAAATGGTCCTCGTCGCCGTTCGAGCCCACCGTCAGGAACGAGCGCATCTACGCCCGTGGAATTTCCGACGATAAGGCTCCAAGTCACATTGCCCTGGAAACCTTGGGCGCGTTTCTACAGGAGGAAGGGAGCCTCCCGGTCAATGTGAAGGTGATGATCGAAGGCGAGGAGGAAACCGGCAGTGCGACGCTCGGAGCCCTGTGCCGGCGCTATGCCGACCTGCTGGCCGCCGATGCCGTCATCTCGGCGGACGGTGCGCGGTGGCGTGCCGATCTCCCGACGGTCACCGTCGCTTCTCGCGGCAATGCCGGTTTCGAGTTCACCGTCACGACGGCCTGCAAGGATCTTCATTCCGGTCGCTATGGTGGGGCTGTCCCGAATGCGCTTCACATCATCGCAGAACTGATCGCCTCCTTCAGAACTCGCGAAGGTGGGATTGCGGTAGAGGGCTTCTTCGATGGCGCCGAACCGCTCCACGAGCAGGAGCGAACCGCGCTGGCTCGGATCCCTTTCGACGAAGAAGCCTTCTACGCCGAGCTTCAGACGGCGCCGAGCGGCGAGCCCGGATACACAGCTCTGGAGCGTCTATGGCTTCGCCCGACGCTCGAGGTGAATGGCCTGTGGGGCGGCTATACGGGCGCCGGCAGCAAGACAGTGATCCCAAACGAGGCCCATGCCAAAGTGACCATGCGTCTGGTACCGGGGCAGACACCCGAGCATCTGGTGGAAATGGTGAAGAGCCATTTGTTGCGCCACTGCCCTGACGGCGCGACGATCACGTTCGGAAAGCCACGCGGCGGATCCAGAGCATATCTTCTCCCTTCGGATCACCCGCTGCTCGCGGCAGCAGAACATGCTCTGACGGAAACACTGGGCAAGGCTCCAATCCGGGTCCGAATGGGGGCGACACTGCCGATGACCGACATCATGGCTCGTGAGCTTGGCATTCATACCGTGATGTTCTCGTTCTCAACCTCGGATGAGGACTACCACGCTCCCAACGAGTTCTTTCGCCTCTCCTCTTTCGATGACGGGCTGAGAGCCTGGGTGAAACTTCTGCGCAGGGTGGGGGAGCAGAGGGAGGCTGACTATCGCCGGCCTTGACCACTCGGACGGGGTTGATGCCTGGCGGCACACCGAAGCCGCCGGCGTCTCTCCATGACGGAGTTCAAGCAACACGCACCGATACTGGCTTGCCGGTCCGGATCATGCGGTTGAGGGCCTCGACTGCGAGCGCCACCTCAGCCCTGCTGACTGGGATGGGAACGCGCCCGCAGCCCGGCCTCGTACTCAGGCCAGTTTGGGACCCGGTCTTTGGCTCGAAACGCATTCTGGGACAGAATACGTTCAATATGGGCTTTCCGAGGTAGAACCGTCTCCTAGTTCCCCCTCGATGCCACGCTACGGCCGTTTCGGTCGTCCGAATGGGACCGAGCGGCGCTGGCGGGCCAGAGGGATGTTCAGGGCGCAGACGCCTCAGGTGTGCCTCCCTGATCGATCGACTGGAGGAAGGTTATGAACGTTAGGCCGCTGCTTTCCCTGTCCATCCTATCTCTCCTGGCCGCGACCGGGGCTGCGCGTGCGCAGGATATCACCATCGCGGTTGCAGGCCCGATGACCGGCGCTGTCGCCTCGATCGGCGAGCAGATCAGGCACGGGGCCGAATTGGCTGCCGAGGCCATCAATAAGAATGGCGGTGTCAACGGCAAGAAGATCCAGATCTCGATCCAGGACGATGCCTGCGATCCGAAACAGGCTGTCGCCATCGCCAACCGTGTCCTGTCGGCAGGCATCAAGTTCGTCGATGGCCATGCCTGCTCCGGCTCGTCAATCCCGGCCGCCGAAGTCTATGGCGAGAACAACATCCTGATGATGAGCCCGGCTTCGAGCGCGCCGAAGCTCACGGACGATGCGGCGAAGAACGGCTATGCGACAATCATGCGGCTCTATGGCCGCGACGATGCGCAAGGCCGTTTCATCGGGCCGTGGATCAAGGACAACTACGGCACGAAGAAGATCGCGATCCTGCATGACAGGAGCGCCTACGGCAAAGGCCTCGCCGACGTGGTGAAGGAATCCCTCAACGCGGCCGGCGTGAAGGAAGTTCTCTACGAGGGCATCAATGCCGGGGAGAAGGATTACCGCGCCGTGATCAACCGCTTGAAGAGCGCAGGCGTCGAGTTTCTCTATTTCGGCGGCTACCACACGGAGGCCGGGCTCATCAAACGGCAGGCGGCCGATCAGCACTACCCATTCCAGCTGATGATGGGCGACAGCCTCGCCACGCCCGAATTCTGGTCGGTGGCGGGACCGGCGGGCGAGGGCACCCTGTTCACCTTCCCGACCGATGCCCGCGAGACCGAGGCTGCGAAGGGCGCCATGGAACAGTTCAAGCAGATCAACTTCGTGCCCGAGGGCTTCAGCCTGTTCTCCTACGCCGTGATCCAGGCGATCGCCGGCGGCATCGCCGCGGCGAACAGCACGGACCCGGTTGCCGTCGCGAAGGCCCTGCGCAGCACGAGCGTCGATACGGTTCTCGGGCCCGTCAGCTTCGACGAGAAGGGCGACGTCAAGAACCCGCACTACGACATCAATGTCTGGAAGGACGGCAAGTACAGCAAGCTGACGCAATAACGTCGACGAAAGCCTCTGTGAGGCGAAAGCCGAGCCTTTGCATGCCGTGACGATGGCCGTCAGTCCGGCCCGCAGCGTCTGCGCTGCGGTTGCACAAGTAGATCACTCCACCCGCCTTCGGTACAAGCCACCGGAGTCCCGCCACCGCACTCATTTCCACGTCGTCGAAATAGGGCAGGTTCCGACGCTCTCATGGGGAGTGACTGTGATACCTGCTATGCGGGTGAGAGGGATTTGCCATATGCATCGAGCAGGGCCGCGACCTCATGCAACATCGCCGTCAACGGCGTCGTCGACCTGATGTCGAATGCCATGTCAGGACGCTCGAAGAGAGCCAGACATATTTGGTTCGACTCGTGCCGGGACTGATACGCGATTCCGTCCAGCTGGTCCGGATGATCCCAGAGGGCGTCCGACCACAAACCGCATGGTTCGTAGGGACCCGTGGAGATCGCGTTGTCGGTGCCGACCGCTTGTAGGCCGGAACCATAAAGCTTCACGACGCGCAGTTCACGGCGGCAGGCCAGCTCCGTCGCGGCGCGGTCTGTAATCTCCGAGGTGGCGACCATCAGGCGCTGCGGGTTGCGCAGCAGCGTTTCCGCCACGGCACCAGCCCGGTTCAAGCCGACATAAAGCACGCCGAACCGGCTGCTCGCGCTGTCGAACCGGTAGGTCGGTGGGACACCAGGGCCGGGACCAAAAAACACCGTTCCGAGTGATGCCCGGTGGATCCGGTGCAGCACCGTGCCGGCCGGCAGGACATCGATCGGCAAGCTCTTGCTGCCGAGCCAGGCGGGCGGAGGGGGCGCGGCCCCGGTCGGTCCACGGCTCTTGGGAGGTTGTGAAGGGGTCACGCGAAGCCGTCGCCCTGAAACCCGCGGACCAGGCGCATCACCGGGTCGCGGTCGCCAGCTCTCAACGCCTCCAGCGGCGTCCGGCCCGCCAGGTTCGCGTCAGGGGCGAGGAGGAAGTCCAACGCCACCCAGGGACTTGCCGCACCGAAACCGCGCACGACGTCCGGAATGCCGGCCACGACCTCGCCGTTGTCGAACTGGCAGACCGGATAGCGCCAGTCGCTGCCCTCCCGCACCGCCAGCAGGGTGCCGGCGCGCCGGCGCTTGTCGATCGCCTGGCGGGTGATCCCAAGAATCTGGCCGGCCTCGTCCGCCGACAATGCGCCACCGGCCCGGTTCAGGAGTGTCTGACGGTGCTCGACGTTCCGGGCCAAGGCCGGCGCGAGCGGGTCGAGATCGGTGACGGCCGACCCGACCACCTCGGAGCGGCTCAGCAGCTGGGCAAGGGAGCCGACGTCGGTGGGGGCGGCGAGGATCTCCGTCAGGGTCTTCGTCGGGACGTTGCCGGCGATCCGCTCGAGCGCGGACAGGGCCCGGCGCAGGAACGCCGCCTGCACCGAGTCGGGCTCGGCGTGGACGTTCAACATGAAGCTGGACGATGCGGATTGGCGGGCCATAACAGCCTCCTTGGTTGTCTTAGTCATAAGATGGCAATGAAAAGGAAGATGTCAACCATATCGATCTCAGCCGTTGGCATCGCGGAGAATAGGATGATGAGCCGTCCCGCACGAAGGACAATGATCCACTCAGTCCCTTCCAAGGGGTTGGCCGAGCGGCGGGGCCCGTTCCTCGGTTCTACGATTGGCTTACCCGGAGTTACCAGATCCTGAGGCGGATGAGTAAAACGGCATTGTCACGTTAACTGCTGCTGAGCGTCATGAGGCGCCATCGTGGTGCGCTCACAGGATGTCGCAGTCGATGAAGCGACGGTACTGGCGGCGCTTGTCAGCCGCCTAGCGACATTCAAGCTGCCGATTCGTCGCCGCGCTGCCGCGCAACGCCATGGACAAAGTGCAGAAGAACGTTCTGCGCAAGCAGTTCTCCAGCCTCTATGCG
The DNA here is from genome assembly GCF_052114965.1 of Microvirga sp. 2TAF3. Taxonomy (NCBI): domain Bacteria; kingdom Pseudomonadati; phylum Pseudomonadota; class Alphaproteobacteria; order Hyphomicrobiales; family Methylobacteriaceae; genus Microvirga; species Microvirga sp. 2TAF3. Next base: position 4,970 of record NZ_JBFRFT010000016.1, read on the forward strand.
CCGAAACGCAGTTCCTAAAGCCGCGAACTGGCGCGAAAAATGCCTATACTTCGAATTTGCGACAGAACCACGGAAAATCCCCAAGGGTATGTGGATCTACATCCCGGCCCTATCCAGAGGGCGGCAAGTTCTCTGCCACCTCCGCTGCGGGAACGTCCCTGCTGCCCTCGGTGCGGTCGCGATATAGGGCCGCCCGAACGAGCAGCATCAGGGTCGCCGGCGTGGTCAGGGTGACGAACGTGATGATCAGGATCTCGTGCACGACGGGCCGCGCCTCGATCACGCTGAAGAACAGGGCCGATCCAGCCAGGATGCTGGCCGTGCCCAAGGTCGTGCCGAGTGTGGGCGCATGGACGCGGGCATAGAAGTTCCTGAGCCGTAGCAGCCCGAGCGATCCGATCAGGGTGACGATGGACCCGAGCAGCACGAGAAGGGCAGTCAGCAGCGCGGCCCAAGCCGGCAGATCTCCCACGGCGCTCATTCGATCACCTCGCCACGCATGAGGAACTTGGCAAGCGCCACGGTCGAGACGAACCCGAGGAGGCCGATGATCAGCGCCGCCTCGAAGTACAGGGTGCTGCCGGTGCGGATGCCGAACGTGACCAGCATCAGCATGGCATTCACGTAGAGGGAATCCAACCCGAGGATCCGGTCCTGCGCGCGCGGACCCGTGATGATGCGGTAGGTCGTGCAGCACATGGCAAGACCCAGCAGGACCTGGGCGACAGCGATGGCCCATGTCAGGATGAGAGCGCTCATTCGAAGACCTCCATCAGCCGCCGCTCGTAGCGGTCCTTGATGAGCCGGGTCCACGCCGTCTCGTCGACGAGGTCCAGCACGTGCAGCAACAGGGTTCCTTTGGCGGCGTCGTAGTCCACCCAGATCGTGCCCGGGGTCGACGTGATGATGACGGAGAGGACCGCGAGCCCGTGACGGTTGCGCAGCGCAAGCGGAATGGTCAGGAAGCCCGCGTTCACGCCGGGTTCCCGGGAGCGGACGATGATCCGTCCCACCGCGAGGTTGGAGCGCAGGATATCGATCAGCACCATGCCCGCAAGCCGCAGGATTGCGCCGGGACGGCGGAAGCGCGGCTTCTCGGGCCGCAGTGTCGCCATCGCCCATGACGCCAGCACGGCGAGGACGCCTCCCAGGATGATATGGCCGGCCGAGACGCTCTGGTTCAACAGCAGCCAGAGGACGAGCAAGGCGGCCGAGAGCAGGGGGTAGGGGAGGAGCCAGTTCATGGGTCGCCTCCTCCCTGGGCCGGTCCAGCCCGCTCCGCCGACAGCACGCCCGCGACATAGCCTTGCGGAGCCCGGAGGGCCTGCGTCGTCGCTTCCATGTAGCGCATCGCCGGCCCGCCGCCGACGGTGAGGCCGAGGGCGAGCAGCAGGAGGGCGAGCACCGGGGCCATCTCGATGATCCGCACCCGGGGAACGCTGTCGTCCAAGCGGGCCCAGAAGCTGCTGATGCCGGACCGCGTCATGGCAATCAGCGTTGCAAGCCCCGACACGGTCAGAAGCCCGATCATTGTCCAGGTCGCGGCCTGGACCGCGGTGCCGTCCATTTTGAGCATCGCTGCCATGATGGCGAACTTCGCGACAAAGCCCGAGAGCGGGGGTAGGCCCGCGAGGAGCAGGGCGCAGGCGACGAAGCTGCCTCCCAGCAGGGCGATCGTCGCCGGAATGGCCACCCCGATCTCGTCCGCCGGACCATCGTCATCACCCTCGCCATAGGCCTCCATGGTGACGGCGAGCACATCGGCGCCGGGGTCGCGGATGCGCTCGACCAGTTCCACGAGAAGGAAGAAGGCGGCAATGCCCAAGGTGGAGCTGACCAGATAGAACAACGTGGCGCCGATGACCGCCACGTCTCCGGTGCCGATGGCGGCGATCAGCGTCCCCGATGAGACGAGCACGCTGTACCCGGCGAGCCGCGACAGGGACTGCGACGCCAGGATGCCGATCGTGCCGAACACGATCGTCAGCATGCCGCCGACGAGCAGCCATTCACCGCCGAACCCGGCAAGCGGCCCCGCCTCCGGGCCGAATACCAGCGTCCACAGGCGCAGGATGACGTAGACGCCGAGCTTGCTCATGATGGCGAACATGGCGGCCGACGGTGCGGACGCGGCGGCATAGGTCGTCGGGAGCCAGAAGTTGAGCGGCCATGCGCCCGCCTTCATCAGGAAGGCGGTGCCGAGGATCGCCGCAGCGGTGGCCACGAGGGCCGCATCTCCGGGCACAAGGGCGGGAACGCGGTCGGCGAGGTCCGCCATGTTGAGCGTTCCGGTGACGCCGTACGCCAGGCTGGCGCCGATCAGGAAGAGAAAGGAGCCCGTCAGGTTGATGACGATGTAGGCCAGGCCCGCCCTGACCCGGACGATCCCGTCTCCGTGCAGGACGAGGCCGTAGGAGGCGGCCAGCAGCACCTCGAAGAACACGAAGAGGTTGAAGAGATCCCCGGTCAGGAAGGCACCGTTGAGGCCCATGAGCTGAAGCTGGAAGATCGTGTGGAACCGCGGCCCGGCCCGATGCCAGCGCGCGAGCGAGAACAGCAGCGACGCGAGGCCCAGCACGCTCGTCAGCACCAGCATGAGAGCGGACAGCCGATCGAGCACCAGCACGATCCCGAAGGGCGCCGGCCAGTTGCCGAGCTGGTACACCCTCACGGCCGATCCCCCCGACCCCGCGGGCGATATGTCGGCCAGGCGGAGCAGCATGACCGACACGATCAGCAGGGCGACCGTCGTAGCCATCCCGATTCCACCCTTGAGGATGCGGCGGCGCTCGTCGAGGAGAAGCATCACGGCCCCGGAGACGAGCGGCAGCAGGATCGGCACGATGATGAGATGATCGTTCAAGCCCATCATCGTGTGTCCTCCCGGCCGTCGACGTGGTCGGTTCCCGTGAGGCCGCGGGAGGCCAGCAGGACGACGAGGAACAGGGCCGTCATGGCGAAGCTGATAACGATGGCGGTAAGGACCAGCGCCTGCGGCAGCGGATCGGCATAGAGCGTCGGATCGACGGCCTCGGTGGTTTCGAGGACCGGCGGCGCTCCGATCCGCAGGCGGCCCATGCCGAAGATGAACAGGTTGACCGCATAGGAGAGCAGGGACAGGCCGATGATGACCTGGAAGGTGCGCGGGCGCAGCAGCAGCCACACGCCCGAGGCGGTGAGGATGCCGACCGCGAGCGCGAAGATGAACTCCATCATGCATCCTCCTTTGCCGTTGTAGGCGTCGCGACAGGAATCCGCGGACGGGCGGCTCGCGGGGTTCGGACCGACTGGTGCGCCAGGGCGATCAGGATGAGCACCGTCGCCCCGACGACGACGACGAAGACGCCGAGATCGAACAGGAGCGCAGTGGCGGCGGGAACCTTGCCGATGATGGGGAGGTCCAGGTACCGGAAGTGCGAGGTGAGGAACGGATACCCGAAGAGCCAGGTGCCCATGCCGGTGAAAGCGGTGCAGAGCAGGCCGAGACCTGTCCAGACGATGGGACGGATCTTCAGGCGCGCCTCCACCCAGCGGGTCCCGCCCGCCATATACTGGAGGATGAGGGCGATCGACATGGTGACGCCGGCCGCGAAGCCCCCGCCGGGCAGGTCGTGCCCGCGCAGGAAGAGGTAAATCGCGACCAGCCCGATCACGGGGAAGAGCCACTGCATGATCAGCCCAGGGATCGTAAGGTAGTCGGCCAGGGTATCGCCAACGGCACGGTCCGGACTGGCCCTGTCGTGGGCATCCTGCACCTGCTGCTGCTCGGGCGCGTCGACACTCTCCGGCGCAGGGCGGAAGCGGCGCAAGAGGGAGAAGACGGTAATCGCCACGACGGCGAGCACCACGATCTCGCCGAAGGTGTCGAAGCCGCGGAAGTCGACCAGGATGACGTTGACGATGTTGCAACCGCCGCCTTCCGCATAGGCGTTCTCGACGAAGTAGCGCGAGATGGTATTCGGCAGAGGTCGCGTGAGCATCGCGTAGACGATCAGTGTCATGCCCGTGCCGGCCGCGATGGCGAGGGCCAGGTCCCGTCCCCGGCGCACCCTTGCCTGAAATCCGGCAGACAGGCCTTCGCCCGCGACCTCGATCCGCTTCGGCAACCAGCGCAGGCCCAGGAGAATCAGCACCGTGGTGACGATCTCGACGAGAAGCTGGGTGATGGCGAGGTCGGGCGCCGAAAACCAGACGAAGGTGATGCAGGTGATCAGCCCGGCCCCGCCCAGCAGGACCATGGCGGCGAGGCGGTGGTACTTGGCCTGATAGGCTGCGCCGATAGCGCAAAGGCTACCGACGATCCAGAGCAGGAGGAAGGCGGGGTCGAAGGCGCTGCCGGCAAGGGGACCGGCTTCCGGGTCGATCCGGTAAAGTGGCCAAAGGGCCGCAAGGACCGCGAAGGCCACCAACAGGCGCAATTGCGGCTGAAGCCGCTGGGTCCCGAACAGACGCTCCAGGGAGCGGGCCCACTTCCACGACAGGTTGACCAGCACGCGCTCGAAGATGCGCTGGCCCTTGAGGCGACGCACCAGGGGAGAACCGTCGATGCCCTTCGCGAGATAACCCTGCAACAGCCAGTACAGGAGGACGCCCCCCACCAGCGCGATCACGCTCATGAGCAGGATCTTGTTGAAGCCGTGCCACACGGCGAGGCTGTAGGGCGGGGTGTCGGGTCCCAGTACCGCCCGGACCGCCGTCGCGAGGAAGGGCTTGATGGTCATCGCCGGGAGGATGCCGACGAGCAGGCACACCAAAACCAGGACTTCGATGGGGAACCGCATCCAATGGGGCGGCTCGTGCGGCTTGCGCGGCAGGTCGGTTGCGGGCGGACCGAAGAACACGCCGTGGATGAACCGCAAGGAATAGGCGACGCCGAAGGCGCTCGCCAGCATGGCGAAATACGGCAGGGAGTGGTCGAGAAGCGAGTCGACGTGGAAGGCCGCCGCCTCGGCAAAGAACATCTCCTTCGAGAGGAAGCCGTTGAGCAGGGGCACGCCGGCCATGGCTGCGGCAGCGACCATCGCCAGCGTGGCGGTGATTGGCATGAACCGGAACAGCCCGCTCAGGCGCCGGATGTCGCGGGTGCCGGACTCGTGGTCGATGATGCCGGCGGCCATGAACAACGATGCCTTGAAGGTCGCATGGTTGATGGTGTGGAAGATCGCCGCCACGGCAGCCAGCGGGCTGCTGAGTCCGAGCAGCAACGTGATGAGGCCGAGGTGGCTGACGGTGGAATAGGCCAGCAGACCCTTCAGGTCCTGCTGGAAGATCGCCGCGTAGGCACCGAGGAGCAGGGTGCAGAGGCCCGCCGTCACGACGATGTAGAACCAGGCTTCCGTGCCGGACAGCACGGGCCAGAGCAGGGTGAGCAGGAACACGCCCGCCTTCACCATGGTGGCCGAGTGGAGATAGGCCGAAACCGGGGTGGGCGCGGCCATGGCGTGGGGCAGCCAGAAGTGGAACGGAAACTGCGCGCTCTTGGTCAGGGCGCCCAGCAGGACCAGGATCAGGGCGGGCAGATAAAGGCTGCTGCCGCGGATGCGATCCCCGGAGGCCAGCACCTCGTCGAGATCGTAGCTGCCGACGATATGGCCGATGAGCAGAACGCCGATGAGAAGACACAATCCACCGGTGGCCGTGACCGTCAGCGCCATGCGCGCCCCGTCACGGGCGCTGGCATTGTGATGCCAGTAGCCGATGAGGAGGAAGGAGAAGAGACTGGTCAGCTCCCAGAAGAAGACCAACTGAATGATGTTGCCGGACAGGACGATGCCCAGCATGGCCCCCATGAAGGCAAGCAGGAACGCGAAGAAGCGCGGCACGGGATCCTCGGGCGACATGTAGTAGCGCGCATACAGCGCCACGAGGAAGCCAATGCCGGTGACCAGCAGGGCGAAGAGCCAGGTGAAGCCGTCCATGCGCAGGGTGAAGTCGAGGCCCAGGGACGGCAGCCACTCGATGCCGATGCGCAGGACGCCACCCCGGTGAACGGCCGGATATTGGACGGCCGTCACGACGGTGCCGCAGAGGGCAATGATCCCGGCCAGGAAGGCGGCGCCGTTGCGGGCATCCTTTTGCAGGAAGGCGGCAATGAAGCTCCCGATGAAAGGAAGGGCGATGATGGCCAGGAGGGGCATGCCACTGGACATGGATTGAGCTATCTCCTTCCGGGTGGGGAGCGCGGATGAAACTCCAAGTTGGGGGCTATGCCACCCAATATGGTTGACGGGGGAGCCTGAAGCAACGGCGGCACCGGCAAAATCATCGTCTGGCCCTCCGCCCGGAGGGTGTCGGGCGACACTGCCCGGCTATATTCCGTTGAAGTGCCGTTAGCTTGGTTCTCAGGTCCGCCGACCGCCGACCGCCGACCGCCGACCGCCAACCGTCCACGGTCCTATATGCCCGGCAGCCCTCCTCGGGGAGGGAAGGCGAAGGCCAGGAAACCGCCGGGCAATTTCAATGTGAAGGTTCATCGCTGACGATGGACGCGCGCCGAGGCCATGGTGCTCGCCGCTGCATGGAGGGTGCATCTGTCGCGGATGCATGGGAGGAAAGTCCGCCTATATCAGGCCAGAATCCCGCTGGCCCGGCCCGCCGCACCCGATTCCACAGAGGAGTTTCCTGATACCCGCCTCAGGATCACCGGTGTCACTGAGCATTTTGGCGTGAGACAGCTGACTGAGCGCTTTCAGTGACTTGGCTTCCAGTCTGAGACAAATGTTTGGACATTTAACGTGAGACTCCAACTCACAAACGTTGTCCGGACTTGCAAACGTTGTCCGGACTTGGGCCCCCCGGACTTGGGCCCCGATGAGCCTTGCGCACCAAAGCCGGCGGCCGCCCGACAGGTTCTCACCCTCGTCAAAGGCAAGCCGCCCGAGGAAGGCGGCTAGTCGGAACAACCGCCTTCGGTTCCGAACTGTCAAGAGAAAGTCCTAAGCGGTCAAGCAGGCGGACAGGGAGTGACTATGATGTGGTCGGTCCGATAGCGGCAGGACTCCAGAAAGGAGGGAGGAGCGATGGAAATGCAATCCACCCGCAGGGCAGACGAGATGCAGTCAGGCCATGGCTTTGGTTCACTCACCGAGGATTTGCGCCGGGTGCTTCGGACCGAACTGCTCAGGGGCACGTGCTCCGCCGCCGAAATCGCGCGCCTTTTCTCGATGCACCGCCGCACCTTGCACCGACACCTGCGTATCGAGGGTCTCGCGTTCCGGCGGGTTGCCGACGAAGTCCGCTTCGAGATTGCGTGCGAGCTGCTGGCCAACACCGACATGGCGCTGAGCCAGATCGCGGCGGCCCTGAAATACTCCGAGTCGAGCGCCTTCACGCGCGCCTTCCGGCGTTGGTCCGGGCGGCAGACTCCGTCGGCGTGGCGCGCCAGCCACCCCCGTGTCCGGAAATCGCGGCGGCCCCGCAGGCCACATCACCCTCGTCCAGGCCCGGACGCCGGCGGCCCCCAAGCCGGTCGGGCAACCTTTACTGACCCGGTCATCCCGCAGGCAGAGGAGGCGAGCCATGCGTCTCCTTCAGGACGAGGCCGACCGCTCCCTTGCTCGGATCATCCGGGGTAGGCAAGGCGGGCTCATCGCTCATTTCCCGCCGGGCAGTCCTAAACTGTCAAAATATTGGCTCAACCGGTCAAGCAGCGGATATCGGGAAGGTCATACTCGCGTCTGCAGACAAGCCGGACGGTCGCGAAATTGGGCATGGGAGGCGTTCCTGCAAGCTCCTCGTAAACCCGGCGGCATCCTGGCACTCAATCGCCACAGCCCATCGGTATACGTGGGAGGTCATCATGACGGTTGCGGTTCCAGCCCCGGGCACGTCCCAACAGGGTCAGCGGCGGCACGACAAGTATGACCGGCTCGTGGTGGCTGCCCAGTCTCTCCCGAAACTGAAGGTCGCCGTGGCGCACCCTTGCGATGCGGCCTCCTTAAGCGCGGTGTTCGAGGCGGCCGAGCTCGGCCTGATTGAGCCGATCCTCGTCGGGCCGCAGGCCAAGATCAAGGCCGCCGCGGAGGCGCTCGGCAAGGATGTCTCCAGGATGCGCATCGTCGACGCGCCGTACAGCCATGCCGCTGCGGAAGAGGCCGTCAATCTCGTGCGGTCCGGCCAGGCGGAAGCCCTGATGAAGGGAAGCCTTCATACGGACGAGCTCATGGGCGCCGTGGTCCGCCGCGAGGGTGGGCTGCGCACGGCCCGCCGGATCAGCCACTGCTTCGTCATGGATGTTCCCGGCCACGAGACCGCGCTCATCATCACCGACGCGGCGGTGAACATCGCGCCAACGCTGGAGGACAAGGTCCACATCGTCCAGAACGCCATCGATCTCGCCCGGGCACTGCGGGTCGATCCGGTGCGGGTGGCGATCCTGTCGGCGATGGAGACTGTCAACCCGAAGGTGCCCTCGACCATCGAGGCCGCGGCTTTGTGCAAGATGGCCGACCGCGGGCAGATCACGGGTGGGATTCTCGATGGTCCGCTCGCCCTCGACAACGCCATCGACCTCGGCGCGGCGGCGATCAAGAAGATCCAGTCCCCGGTTGCCGGGCAGGCCAATGTGCTCGTCGTTCCGGACTTGGAGGCCGGCAACATGCTGGCCAAGAGCCTGACTTTCCTCGCCGACGCCGATGCCGCCGGCATCGTGCTCGGCGCCCGTGTACCCATCATCCTCACGAGCCGGGCCGACTCGACGATCACGCGGCTGGCTTCCTGCGCCGTGGCTTCGCTGGTGGCCGATGCGCAGCGCAAGCAACTCGCCATCCCGGAGGTCTGAGCCATGATCCCCGTCCTCATCGTCCTCAACGCAGGGTCATCGAGCCTCAAGTTCCAAGTCTATGACATGTTTGACGGCGCGGAGCCGCGGCTCGTCTGGAAGGGCCTCTATGAGGGCCTGGGGGCCGAAGCCCACTTCATCGTCAAGGACACGGACGGCGCCATCCTCGATGAAATGACGTGGAGCAGGGGCGACCGGATCGGGCACGAGGAGGCATTGATGCATCTCGTCTCATGGCTGCGCTCCCACCAGGAGGGGCGCAAGCTCGCGGCCATCGGGCACCGAGTCGTCCATGGCGGCGAGGCCTTCACCGCCCCGGCGCTGGTCGACGACTCCGTCATCCAGAGGCTTGAGGCGCTGGTGCCACTCGCGCCGTTGCATCAGCCCCACAACCTGGAGCCGATCCGGATCGTCCGCCGCCGCCTTCCGGGAATGCCGCAGGTCGCCTGCTTCGACACCGCCTTCCACCAGACACAGTCTGACATCGCGAGCCTGTTCGCCCTGCCGCGCGAGATGCGCGAGCGCGGCGTGCGGCGCTACGGCTTTCATGGCCTTTCCTACGACTACATCGCATCCGTCTTGAAGGATTACGATCCTCGTCTCGCCGAGGGACGGGTGATCGTTGCGCATCTCGGGAACGGCGCAAGCCTGTGTGCCCTTAAGGAAGGAACCAGCGTCGCCACGACGATGGGATTTTCCGCCCTCGACGGCCTTCCGATGGGAACCCGCTGCGGAGCTGTCGATGCCGGCGTCATCTTCTTCATGCTGCGGGAGATGGGGCTCAGTCCGGATGAGGCAGAGGGCGTGCTCTACACCAAGTCCGGCCTCCTGGGGGTTTCCGGCCTGTCGAACGACATGCGGGTCCTGCGGTCGAAGGCGGCGGCGAACGCCGATGCCAAGCGCGCCATCGACCTGTTCGTCTACCGGATCACGCGCGAGATCGGCTCGCTCGTTGCGGCACTTGGCGGACTGGACGGGTTCGTCTTCACGGCCGGGATCGGCGAGAACGACACGGCGACGCGGTCGGAAGTGATCGCCGGCCTGGCATGGGCCGGCCTCGCCTTGGATGAGGCCGCCAACCGCGGCGGCGGCCCGCGGATCTCCACCGGGCCCGGGCCCACGGCGTGGGTCATCCCCACCAACGAGGAACTGGTGATCGCACGGCAGACGCGAAGCGTGCTCGGCGCCACGCAGGCCAAACTTGCATCCTGAACGGGAGATTGATGTCATGGAAACGCTGAAGACGAAGCCGGAACAGTCAAAGGCCCAGCAGGAACTCGGCGACGAGACGTTCATGTCGGCCGCCGACCTGCGCAACTACATGACCGAGATGCAGATGGCGAAAGCCATGAAGTCGGTCGACGGCATGGATAAGGCCGGCCAAGCACGCGAAGCGCTGATCAAGCGGCTGGCTGAGCCCATCGACCTGACGCCTGAGCGCCTGAAGGAAATTGTGCAGCCGCTGAAGACGAAGCTACGGGCGGCGGCGGAACGCGGCCAGACCGAGCTGATGGTCATGCGGTTCCCCAATGCGCTGTGCACGGACCATGGCCGCGCGATCAACAACGCGGATCCGAGCTGGCCGGAAACCCTCACCGGACGCCCGCGCCAGGCGTACGAGCTTTGGCGCGACCAGCTTAGGCAGGCCGGGTTCAGGCTGAGCGCGCTGATCATCGAGTGGCCGGGCGGGTTGCCGGGCGACGTCGGCTTCTTCCTCAAATGGGGCGACACAAAGAAGTGAAAGAAGTGAGCTTCTTCGGAAGCACCTTTGGACAGGACAAGAGCAATGCGAGAAGTCGAATCCAGGACCGGAGAACGGAACGACGGCGGGCAGGCCGGGCTGACGGAGCTCGCCCGTTCGCAGGCGAAGGTCACCGAGGTCTACCACGAGCGGTGCACCAAGGCGGTTCAGCGCTACCTTGATGCCGTGAAAACCGCGAGCGAACCGTGGCTGGAGGGTTCGGCGCGTTCGGCTCCCCCCCTGGATCTCTGGCGTGACGCCAGTGCCTACTGGCTCGACTTCACACAGCGCTCGATCCTGTTCTGGGACACGCTGCGCCAGCGCGGCAACAACTGGATCGAGCATGAGAAGGCCGGCAAGCCGCCTCTTCTGGATTTCGACTGGGAGACCATCGCGGATGCCCGCACGTTCGAGCGGCCCGTAAACTACGCTCTGTTGCGCATCATTCCTCCGGATGGCATCAAGACCGATCCGCAGCGGCGACCCTTCGTCATCATCGATCCGCGGGCAGGCCACGGGCCGGGCATTGGCGGATTCAAGCAGGACTCGCAGGTCGGCGTGGCGCTCAAGGCAGGGCACCCGGTCTACTTCGTCAGCTTCTTCCCGGAGCCGGTGCCCGGGCAGACTCTGGCGGACGTCTCGCGTGCCGAAGCCGAATTCCTCCGCATCGTTGGCGAGCGTCATTCCAAGACCCGCAAGCCGGTCGTGATCGGCAACTGCCAGGGCGGATGGGCCTCCATGCTTGTCGGTGCCATCGAACCGGATCTCGTGGGGCCCATCGTCATCAACGGGGCCCCGATGTCCTACTGGGCCGGCAACGACGGCGAGAACCCGATGCGCTATGCGGGCGGCATGCTCGGCGGCACCTGGCCAGCGCTCCTGGCCAGTGATCTTGGCGCCGGCAAGTTCGATGGGGCCTACCTTGTCGAGAACTTCGAGTACCTCAACCCCGCTAATACCTACTTCGACAAGTACTACACCCTCTTCTCAAAGATCGACACTGAGCCGGAGCGCTTCCTGGAATTCGAGCGCTGGTGGGGGGGCTTCTTCCTGATGGACCGGCAGGAGATCAAGTGGATCGTCGAGAACCTGTTCGTAGGTAACAACCTCGCGGAAGGCGACGCGGAATGGTCCGAGGGGCGCGCCTTCGACCTGCGGGCGATCCAGTCTCCGATCATCCTTTTTGCATCGCTCGGCGACAACATCACGCCACCGCAGCAGGCCTTCAACTGGGTTGCGGATATTTACCCGACCACGGAAGCGCTCAAGGCGAACGGGCAGGTCATTGTCGGCCTGATGCATAAGAGCGTCGGCCATCTTGGTATCTTCGTCTCAGGCGCTGTCGCTAAGCGTGAGCACACGCAGATTGTCGACCTGATCGATTATATCGAGCACCTGCCGCCGGGCCTCTACGGCATGCAGGTCGAAGAGCTGAAGACGGACGGGAGCGTGCGCTACGACGTTCTGCTGACCGAGCGGCGCGTCGAGGATCTGCAGATCCTGCAGAAATACGGCCGCAAGGACGAGGTGCCGTTCGAGACAGTCGAGACGACCTCCGAGGCGTTCGCTTCCGCCTACGAGAGCTTCATCCATCCTCTCGTTGCTGCGATGGTGACGCCCGCAGGGGCGGCCATGCGGCGGACCATGCATCCCCAACGGGCGCAGCGATGGGCGATGTCGGATCTCAATCCCTTCCTGTGGCCGCTCAAGGGCGCGGCCGAGATGGTCCGGGCGAACCGCGCGCCGCGTGACAACAAGGGTCCGATGGCAATGATGGAGCGTTGGACGGCCGCCATCACGTCCGCCTCGTGGGACCTCTATCGCGACCTGCGCGACGCAGGGGTGGAGAACACCTTCTTCCGCACCTACGGCCCGACCAGCATCGGCGTGGCTGCGGAGCAGAAGGAGGCCGTCGCGGAGGAACCCATCGACGTGCGGAATGCTCCCCTGGTCAAGAGGGCGCTGTCGCGCCTTGAGGAGGGCGATCCGACGGAGGGCATCGTCCGCGCGGTGCTCCTGCTGATGAAGGCCGGCACCGGACGGCGGCGGCTCTCGGCCATGAAGCGGACTCGCGAGCTTGTCGGCAAGGATGTCGGTCTCCTCGAAATGCCGGCGGAGGCTGCCCGCGAGATCATCCGTGGGCAGTCCTACATCGTCGATTTCGAGCCGGTGAAGGCGCTCGTCGCGCTTCCGAAGCTGCTGCGGGCCTCCGCGGACCGGCGTCGGTTGCTCGACCTGCTCGACCGCCTTGAGGGCCGGATCGAGGCCAATCCAAAGCAGATCGCCTTGCTGGGCGAGATCCGGCGCCTCCTGTCCCGGGACGGTTCCGACGGCGAAGCGACAGGCAGTCCAATTACGGAGCCGAAGGCGGAGCCCCCCAAGCAGCTCCGGCCTCTGGCGGTGAAGCAGGAATCCGCTCGTCGAGCCCGCGACAACCGACGCGCGAGGGCAAGGCCATGAACGATCAACCTAACGAACTGACCAAAGCCGCCATCCAGTCGAAGATCCTGCACGGTAAGCGTGCCCTTGTCATCGGCATCGCCAACGAGCGTTCGATTGCCTATGGCTGCGCGCGGGTCTTCCGCCAGCTCGGGGCCGATCTTGCTGTGACCTACCTCAATGAGAAGGCCCGGTCTTACGTCGAGCCTCTCGCCAAGGAGCTCGGGGCCTCGATCTTCGCCCCCTGCGACGTCGGGCGGAACGGGGAACTTGAGGCCGTCTTCCAGCAGATCCGCGAGACTTGGGGCAGCCTCGACATCGCGCTCCATTCCATTGCCTTCGCACCGAAGGAGGACCTGCAGGGGCGCCTCGTCGACAGCTCGGACGAGGGCTTCAAGGTGGCGATGGACATCTCCTGCCACTCCTTCGTCCGCATGGCCCGGCTGGCCGAGCCGTTGATGCCCGAAGGCGGAACGCTCTTGGCGATGAGCTATCATGGCGCCAACAAGGTGGTCCCGAACTACAACCTGATGGGCCCCGTCAAGGCGGCCTTGGAGAGCGCCGTCCGCTATCTCGCCTATGAACTGGGCGACAAGCATATCCGCGTGCACGCCGTGTCGCCCGGCCCCCTGAAGACACGGGCTGCCTCCGGCCTCAAGGACTTCGATGTCCTGCTGTCCGAGGCCATCGCGCGCGCGCCCATCGGCGAATTGGTCGATATCGAAGACGTAGGTCTCACCGCCGCGTATCTGACGACGCCCTTTGCCAGAAGGCTCACCGGAACGACCACCTATGTCGACGGCGGGCTCAGCATCATGGCGTGATGCTGGTCCCATGCGTGAACATACGATCAAGAGGAGGTCCTACTGCCGTCTCAATCGCACCCTCTGCGGCGGGTGTTAGCGGCAGCCCAATCAGGAGGAAACCGTGCGCTCTGTGGATCCAGCCGAGGCCGTGAATTCCTGGGAGCAGACCGCTCCCCAAGAGGCGTCGTATGTCGAGAAGGCGCTTGGACTCATCCTGCTGCTAATCTTGGCCGTCGGCTGCATCCTTGTCCTGAAGCCGTTCCTGACGGCCATCCTTTTCGCCGTCATTCTCTGCGTGTCGACATGGCGGCTGTTCCGGCGGGTTGAGCACCTCCTCGGCGAGCGGCAGACGCTGGCGGCCCTGCTCATGACCCTGATGATTGCCGGCCTGCTCGTCCTCCCGCTTCTGGCCTTAGGCGCGAATCTGGCGGACGACGTCGCCCGGCTCGCCGCGGCTGTCCGCACCGCCATCGATCAGGGTCTGCCACCGCCCCACTGGCTCGGGCGCGTGCCCTTGGTAGGACCAGAGGCGGAACGTGTGTGGACCCAGATATCGCAGCAGGGCGCGGAGCTTGGGCCGACGCTCGCACCCTACGTACGGCCGCTGCGCGAGTGGGCGCTGCAACAGGGAGCATCGCTGCTCTCGGGAACATTTCAGGTCGTGTTCGGCATCGTCCTGGCCTTCTTCCTGTACCGCGACGGCGCCTATGCCGAGAGCCGCCTCGATTGGGCGATGTCACGGCTCGGCGGCTGGCGGGCGCGGCGCGTGCTGGAAACCGCCGGAATGACCATCATTAGCGTAGTCAACGGCGTTCTCGGGACAGCTCTCATCCAAGGCATTCTGCTCGGTTTCAGCTTCTGGCTGGCCGGCGTTCCGGGCGCCATCGTGCTTGGCGCTGTGGGCGTGGTCATCACCCTGCTGCCGTTGGGGCTTCTGCTGTTCTGGCTGCCCGCAGGCCTCTGGTTGATGTCCTCCGGCCACACGGGATGGGCTGTGTTCGTGATGGCGTGGAATGGCCTTCTCGTCGGCAATCTCGACAACGTCCTGCGTCCGTACCTGATCAGCCGCGGCATCAGGATGCCCATGGTGCTCATCTTTCTGGGTGTGCTGGGCGGCCTCCTGACGTTCGGAATCGTCGGGGTCTTCCTCGGCCCCGTGCTGCTCGCGGTCGCCCACACCCTGTTCCAGGACTGGGGGCGCGCCAGCGAAGCCGCGCCCGGTCCCGCCTGATCAACCGCAAAGGAGAGGCAGCCCATGGATCTTTCCGTTTCGAAGAGGCTCACCCCAAGCCGTTCGTGCAGAAGCAAATCGACGACATCGCAGTGAGGAGGCCGCAATGAAGACCATTACGCTTCCAGACGCCATTACGATGATCCCGGCCGGGGCCACCCTGATGATCGGCGGCTTCATGGGTGTCGGAACGCCGGAGCCGCTGGTGGACGAGCTCGTACGGCAGCAAAAGGGAGGCCTGACAGTCATCGCCAATGACACCGCGGCGCCGGGCATCGGCATCGGCAAGCTGGTCGATGCCGGGCTGCTCCGCCGGGTGGTCGTGAGCCATATCGGCCTCAATCCCGAGACGCAGCGGCAGATGCTGGCGGGAAGCCTGCAGGTGGACCTTGTCCCGCAGGGCACGCTCGCGGAGCGCATCCGTGCGGGCGGCTTCGGGCTCGGTGGCATCCTGACAGCAACCGGCGTCGGCACGGTTGTGCAGGAGGGCAAGCAGAAGATTGCGGTCGATGGCCGAGACTACCTGCTGGAGCCCGCCTTGCGGGCCGACTTTGCGCTCGTGCACGCCTTCATCGCCGACTACCTGGGCAACCTCTCCTACGTCCTCACGGCGCGCAACTTCAACCCGCTGATGGCCATGGCCGCGGACACGGTCGTCGTTCAGGCCGAGAACATCGTTCCCATCGGCGTCGTCTCACCGGACCACGTCATGACGCCCGCTCCGGTCGTCGACTACCTCGTTGCGAAAGGCTGAAGCCATGGACGCGCAATCCCTCATCGCCAAACGCATCGCGCAGGAGCTGCGGGACGGGATGCTGGTCAATCTCGGCATTGGCATCCCGACGCTCGTGGCAAATTTCGTTCCCAAGGGGATCCATGTCTTCTTCCAGTCGGAGAACGGCCTCATCGGCACCGGCCCGGTGCCCGAGCCCGGCATGGCGCTTCCGTGGCTGACCGACGCGGGCGGGAAACCCGTGACCGCCCTGCCAGGGGCGTCCACATTCGACAGCGCCATGTCCTTCGGGCTGATCCGCGGCGGCCATCTCGACCTCACGGTGCTGGGCGGCCTTCAGGTCGACCAGCACGGACGTCTCGCGAACTGGATGGTGCCGGGCAAGATGGTGCCGGGCATGGGCGGCGCCATGGACTTGGTGGCCGGTGCCAAGCGCGTCATCGTCGCCATGCAGCACACCGCCAAGGGCCGCCCGAAGATCGTCCGGGAGTGCTCGCTGCCGCTCACGTCGGACCGCCAAGTCGATCTTGTCGTCACCGAACTGGCGGTGATCGGTTTCCCGGAGGGCCGGGCAACGCTGCTGGAGACGGCGGAGGGGGTCTCGGTCGATGAGGTGCTTGCCGCTACCGAGGCCGACCTCGCGGTCCATCATGGGCTGACCAAAACGGATGGGGAGAGGCCCACCCCAGAGAGTGTCCCAACCTCTTCAATCGGAGAAACAGTATGACTGCGTCACTTCACCCGGCGGCTCCCCATCACCTGCCGGCGTTCATCACCGCGCCCGGCGAGACCGATGTCCTGATGGTGGTCGTGGCGGTGTTTCTGGTGCTTGCCGTGCTGGCGGTGGGACTGCTGTTCCTCCGCCTGCATACTTTGCCGGAGAGGATCGCCCATAGGGGCCACAAGCTGCAGTTCGAGATCGTCGCAATTCTGGGCCTGCTGGCGCTTTTCACGCATGTGCATCTGTTCTGGGTAGTCGGACTGCTGCTCGCATTGATCGACATTCCGGACTTTGGAAATCCGCTGCGCCGGATCGCCGGATCGCTTGAGAAGATTGCCGGCCTGAAGCCGGGCGCGGGCGCGGGCGACGCACCTGACGAGATCGGCGCCGCTGGCCCGCCGGCCGAAAAGCCGAGCGAAGGCGCTGCCGAGGTGCCGCCCACCATCACCCCCTCCCGGATATCCAAGGAGAAGATCCATGCTTGAGCTTCTTCTCTGCTCGCTGCTGACAATCCTGCCGGACTATCTCTACCGCCGCTATGCCCAGGGCAAGCGGCTCGGCAAGGAGATCACGCTCTACTCGGTCTGGTTCGAGCTGCGGTGGGGCATCATCGCTTGCCTGATGCTCACTGTGGGGCTGATCACGGTGATCTTCTACAATCACCCGGCGACCACGAACGCCACCGCATACTTCAGAACCATACCGATCCTGCCGGAGACCAATGGGCGTGTTGCAGAGGTCTATATCGACGGCGTGAGCGGTTCGGTCAAACAAGGAGCACCGATCTTCAAGCTCGACAGCTCGAAGCAGGAGGCGGCCGCGGAGACCGCCCGCCGCAAGATCGCCGAGGTCGAGGCCGAGCTGGTGGCGGCGCGGACCGATGTCGCCGCGGCCGAAGGCAAGCTGCTGGAGGCCAGGAGCGCCTATCAGCAGGCCGTGGACGAACTGGAGACCAAGCAGGAGATCTACCGACGCAATCCAGGCGCTGTCGCCACAAGGGACATCGAGAAGCTACAGGTCGCCGTCGAGGGGCGGCAGGGCGGCATTGACGCCGCCGTTGCCGCCAAGGAGCAGGCACAGACGCGGATCTCCACGCTGCTGCCCGCAGAGAAGGCCAGCGCCGCGGCCGAGTTGGCCCAGGCGCAAGTTGACCTGGACAAGACCGTCGTCCGAGCCGGCGTGAGCGGCGGGGTGGAGCAGTTCACGCTGCGGGTGGGCGACATCGTCAACCCGCTCATGCGTCCGGCCGGGATCCTGATCCCGGAGGGTGCAGGGCAGGGGCGCCTGCAGGCCGGCTTCGGACAGGTCGAGGCGCAGATCATGAAGTCCGGCATGGCGGCCGAAGCCACGTGCGCGTCGAAGCCCTGGACCATCATCCCGATGGTGGTCACAGGGGTGCAGGAATTCATCGCCGCCGGCCAGATCCGCAGCGGCGAGCAGCTGATCGAGGCGCAGCAGGTGACGCGGCCGGGAACCATCCTGGTCTATCTGGAGCCTCTCTACGACGGTGGGCTGGATGGGGTCACGCCCGGCAGCAGCTGCATCGCCAATGCCTATACCAGCAACCACGACCTGATCGCCTCGGGCCAGGTCGGCACCATAAAGGGTCTTGCCCTTCATGGTGTGGATGCCGTCGGGCTCGTGCACGCCATGATCCTGCGCATCCAAGCGCTTCTGTATCCGATCCAGACCCTTGTGCTCGGCGGGCACTGAGAGGCGAGGAGGGATGTTGTGGCGACCATGCGCGAGGCCATGGTGAATGACACGGCGCGCAGGGAGGCGGATTTTGCCATCAGTCGCCTGCAGCAAGTGAGGGCGACCCTTTCATTCCGAGTAACACTTCCATTCCGAGGAAAAGGTTCGTTCAAGGAGGACGATCATGGCCACCATGCCAAAGAAGTCGGCACTGTCGGACACGCTGCGTAGCATCAACGAATCCGCTTTGTCCGGCGACAGCGGCCGCGCCCTGGTGAACGCCACAGAAACGTGGTTCGCGACAGTCACCGAATGCCAGCGCGAGATGATGGGCTTCGTGTCCCTGCGCCTTGGGAAGGATGGCGAAACCGTCCGCAAGATGATGGGTTGCAAGAACCTTGCGGACGTGACAGCCATCCACTCCCGCTGGATCGAGGAAACCCTCCGCGATTACAACGCCGAGACCGCCAAGCTGATGGCCATCTGCACCAAGTCCGTGAATAGTGGCGGCCGCACCGGGACCGGGGGCTGACCGCCTCCAGCCCAGGATGTCACCAAGGCGCTTGAGCGCCCCTGAGTGACGGCAGTTGCCATTAGGTCGGAGATTTTCCCGCGGATCTGCTCATCGACAGCTTGACGCCGTTGGACGCGAGGTCGACCCGAAGTCTTCTGACCAGGCTTTCGTCAACCACTGGCCCTTCAGCGCCGGCCGGCGCGATTGACCGGACCGCCGCGGTTCATAGGGGTGCCGGGGCGAACTCCGACACCCGGGGCGCCGACACCGGGGGTTACCACAGCACGGCGAGCCACGGGCGCAACCGGACGCGCGACGCAACCCTTCGGCACACCGACTGTCTTGCAATAGACGATGGCGTTCGCGGGCCCTGCTGTCATGGATAAGGCGGTGAGCGCGGCTAGCGCCAGTCCGGCGCAGGACAAGGATCGAATGCGAGTCATGTCATTCTCCATCCAAACATTGCATTACGTTGCGTTCGCCCCGTCATCCGGCCCGGACCTTCCTGGCGCGGGCTTATCGGAACTGATGTCAAAAATCTAAGCTGTCCTCGTCTATGTCCATTCGCCCGGCTCACCCTCGGACCTCCGGATCTCCCTCATGGGCCTGGAAGTAGCGGGAAGCGGCCGCATCGATCGTCGGGAAGAACCGCGTCTCGCCGAACCGGGCTAACAGCCCGAATCTCTTCAGCTTGTCCTTGACCGGATCCTTGAGCTCGGCGAAGCGGAGCTCGATACCCTTTTCCTGCAACGCCTGATCCAGCTCGATGAGGGCATCGGCCGCGGTCACGTCGACGCTGGTGACGGGCGCCGCCGCGACCACCACGCACCGGACCGGGGTCGGCGACTCCGTCACCGCGGCAAGAGCGCGCTCGCGAAACAGTTCCGCATTGGCAAAGAACAAGGGCGCGTCCCAGCGGAACAGGACCAAGCCCGGAATTCGACGGGCCTCCGGATATCGTGTGATGTCATGATAGCCCTCGATCCCAGCTGGACGGCCCAGGACGGCGGAGTACGGGCGCCAGCCGTCCCACAGGAACTCGATGACGGCGATCACGATCGCCAGGCCGATCCCGGGAATGGCGCCGAGCACGGCCACGCCGGCGAAGCAGACCATCGACAGCCAGAACTCCCAGCGCTGGATGCGGTAGATCCGCCTGAGGTCAGCCACCTCGAACAACCCGATTGCGGAGGCAATGACGACTGCGGCCAGAGCAGAGGTGGGCAGATTCCGCAGGAGGTCGGGCGCCACGAGCAGCAGCAAGGCAATGGCGAGTGCGCCGACGATGCCAGTCAGTTGCGTGCGGGCCCCGGCGGCCTCGGCGACGGGCGTGCGCGAGCTGCTGCTGCTGATCGGGAAGCCCTGGAAGAAGCCAGTGGCCAGGTTGGCGGCTCCCAGCCCCACCATCTCCTGGTTGGGATCGACCCGGGTGCGTGTCCGCGCCGCATAGGCGCGGGACAGCACGCTGGTGTCGGCGAACGATACCAGGGCGACGGCGCAGCCTCCGATCAGCACGGGAATAACGTCGGAGATCCCGATCCAGGGAATCGCGAATCCAGGCAGGCCCAGGGGAAGCGATCCCAAGATTGCCACGCCATGGCGTTCCGCGAGGTCGAGTACGCCGACGAGAATGGTTGCGCCGACCACCGCGACCAGGATGCCGGGCACGATCCTGATGCCTCGCAGCATCAGGATCGTCGTCAGCGTCGCCGCCCCGACCGCGAAGGCGACCCAGTTCGTCCTGCCGGTCAGGATCGCTTCGCCGATGGCCCACAGGTCCCGCAGCGGTCCCGTGGTCTCGACCGAGAAGCCGAACAGCTTGGGGATCTGGCTGATCAGGACGGTTAGTGCGATGCCGTTCATGTAGCCGTAGCGGATCGGCTTGGACAGGAGTTCGGTCACGAAGCCCAACCGTGCCAGGCCAGCCAGGATCAAGACCGTCCCCGAGACGAGAGCCATCATGCCGGCCAGGGCCACGGCACGCTGCGGGTTCCCGCCCGACAACGGGAGCACCACGCCGAGGATGACCGTCGCAAGGGCCGAATCCGGGCCGAGGACGAGGATGCGGCTGGGCCCGAAGACGGCGTAGACCAGCAGCGGGACGACCGTGGCGTAGAGGCCGAAGATACCCGGCAGGCCAGATGCTACGGCGTAGGCGATCCCGACCGGGACCAGCATCGTCGCCAACACCAGCCCGGCCACAAGATCATGCCCCAGCCATGTCGCCTCGTATTGGAACAAGGTGCGCAGTCCGGGCATCCAACGCCGCCATCCGGCTTCATCGCGAGTCTCGCGGGCGGTCGGCGCCGTGTCTTGACCTCCTCCGCTCCGGGAGTCATGTCCATCCTGCCCATCCGCAGACGGCAGTCCGGCGGCATCCGCCCGGCCGGGCGCGGGTGGATTCAGTGGGTGGATGTCGGCCATGACGGCGCTCCCGGTTCCACTCCCATGGCGTTCAGTACCGTGCCGGCACGATGTTCCTTGCGGGCAGCCCGTCCTCGGCTCCCTTCGGTCTTGGATCGGGCTTCGGCACCTTCGGGAGTTCGACCTTGACCTTCCCGTAAGGGACTTGGCTGAGCAGATGCGCGATCAGGTTGAGGCGGGCCCGGCGCTTGTCGTCGGACGGGACGACGTGCCAGGGGCAGATCGGCGTGTCGGTGCCGCGCAGCATGTCCTGGTAGGCCAGCGTGTAGTCCCACCAGCGCCGCACCGACTCGGTGTCCATCGGGCTGAGCTTCCAATGCTTGACCGGATCCTCGATCCGATCGGCAAACCGCCGCCTCTGCTCGTCCTGGCCGACATCGAGAAAGTACTTGAGCAGAATGATGCCGTTGTCGACGATCTCCTGCTCGAACGACGGCACGAGCCGCATGAACCGCTCGTACTCGTCCTCGGTGCAGAAGCCCATCACGCGCTCGACCCCGGCCCGGTTGTACCAGGAGCGGTCGAACAGCACGATCTCGCCGGCGGCGGGGAAGTGGGCGACGTAGCGTTGGATGTAGAGCTGGCTCTTCTCGCGCTCGGTCGGCGCGGGCAGGGCGACATGCCGGAACACCCGGGGACTCACCCGCTGGGTGATCCGGCTGATCACTCCGCCCTTGCCGGCCGTATCGCGGCCCTCGAACACCACAATGATCCTGGCGCCTGTCGCCTTGACCCAGGTTTGCAGGCGGACGAGCTCGACCTGAAGCTGTCTCAGCTCGCTCTCGAATTCCTTCCGCTTCATGGGCAGGGCAGGATCATTCGTCGCTTCAGCCGCTACCCGTTTCGTCTTCATGACGTCTTGCCGGCTCATCCGCAGCCCCTCCGCGATCCGCAGGAGGGGTCATCATCGCACCGATGGGATTAGTTGGCTTGACGCTTTAGGACATGCCGTTGACAGGATGGGACAGCGGGAGTGAAAGCGGCGGGCCAATTCCGTGAAATGGCCTGAATCGTAGCTTAACCTAAGTTGATTCAACGGTGATCAACCTCCGGATTCGGGTATCCCGACCACGGTCGTGCGGTAATTACCCGAACACGGCAAGGGGCTGCGGCAATGACCGGGAACATTGAGCTTCCGTCTACCAGTACCGCCGTACAGCGTTCCCCATTGGCACCCCCGCCCGGCCGGGGGCTTCCTCCCGGCTGCATCCACCTTGGGGTTCCAAAGGAGATCGTCTCGACCCTGCGCGATCTCGGCATCGATCCCGATCCGGTTATTCGAGAGGTGGGACTTGACCCGCGCCTGTTCGACGATGCGGAGAACGTGATTTCGCATGCGGCCCTGGGCCGGCTGCTCACCCTGTGCGTGGCCCGCACGAACTGTCCGCATTTCGGGCTGCTGGCCGGGCAACGCGCCACGATCCTGTCCCTCGGCCTGGTCGGGCGCCTGATGCAGCATTCGGAGACAGTGGGTGACGCCTTGCGCGCCCTTGTGTCGAACCTGAGCATCCAGAACCGCGGCGCAGTCTCGGCGCTGATGATCGACAAGGACGTGGTTCTGTTCAGCTATGCGGTCTACCAGCCGGAGGCCGAGAGCGCGGACCAGATCTCGGATGAGGCCCTCGCTCTCGCGGTCAACGCGATCCGTGCCCTGTGCGGGTCTGGTTGGACCCCGGCCGAGGTGCTGCTGCCCCGGGCCGCCCCGGCGGACTTGGGACCATACCGGCGCCATTTCCGGGCTCCCGTCCGGTTCAACCAGGAGAGCGCCGCGATTGTCCTTCCGGCCCGCGACCTGGATCGTCGGATCCCCGGGGCCGATCACATGATCCGCGCCCTGCTGGAGGAACGGATCGAGCAACTGAAGGGTGGATGGGGATCCGAGTTCTCCGATGATATCCGGCGGTTGCTACGCACGCGGTTGACGAGCCATCGCTGCTCGGCAGGCGATATCGCCGATCTGCTGGCGATGCACCGCCGTACCCTGAGCCGGCGCCTGAAGGATGGCGGCATGGGCTATCGGGCGATTGCCAATGAGACCCGCTTCGAGATCGCGCGCCAGCTGCTGCAGGACACTGAGGTGCCACTCGGTCAGATCGCGGCGGCGCTTGGCTATTCGGAGAGCAGTGCCTTCACCCGGGCCTTCCGACGCTGGTCGGGCCAGACGCCGACGGCTTGGCGGGCCGAAGGCCATTTCGGGTGAGAGACCGGTGGCCCAAACCGTCAAGGGATTGTCCTCGCCGATCAAGCGCCGGGTTCCGGCAGGGCCAGAATAGGGTCCAGACAGTGAGGATGCCATGAAGTCGATGGTGGTGTCCGTTGCCATCGCAGGTTTCGCAACCGGGGCCATCGCCCAGTCGGGCCCCATGATCCTTGCCATGACCCGTGCCCAGGCCAAGGGGGGCGTGGCCTCCCAGGGTGCGGCCGTGCTGCGTACCGGGTCCGCGACCTACGACCGCTACGTGCGCAATGGGAGCTTCTGCGTACTCCAGGAAACCGCATGCCCGGCCTGGGTGAAAACGGTCGACGTCGCGCAATGTCCCGTCGGAGCGATTTGCCGCTCCATCGAGATCGATAACGGCGCTGAACCGAAGCGATCCGGCCCGCGCGAAAATACAGGGGGACGAGGTCATGACGGACAAGTCGTATCCTGACGTACACCCGGCGGCCGCGACATCCCTGCTCAGGCCTTCCCTCCTGTGGCTGCTGGTCCTCGCCCCTGCCGCCGCCCTTCTCGATCACGCCGGCAACGTTCCAGCCGGCCTCGTCTTCTTCTGTGCGGCGCTGGCCATCGTGCCGTTCGCTAAGCTCATCGTCCAGGGAACCGAACAGGTCGCCGCCCACACCGGTGCCGTGATCGGGGGCCTTCTCAACGCCACCTTCGGCAACCTTCCGGAGCTGATCATCACCATGGCCGCCCTGCGGGCGGGCCTCCTGGAGATGGTGCGCGCCTCGATCGTCGGGGCACTGCTCGCCAACCTGCTGGTAGCTCTCGGCCTGTCGTTCCTGCTCGGCGGCCTTCGTCATCACAGCCAGGAATATAACCCGAACGCGGTGCGGACCTACTCCTCGACCATGGTGCTGGCCTGGATCAGCCTGGCGCTGCCGAGCGCGTTCCACCGCGCTCTTGGAGCAGAACCTCACCTGGCCCAGCACGCCACCCTGGACCTCGTCGTGGCCATCGTCCTGCTCGGTCTCTACGGATTGTTCCTGCTTTACTCCCTGAGAACTCATCCAGAAACGTTCGCCGAACTGAATGCCCCGGCGTCGAACGGTGAGACCGGCAAACACCCCGGCGTCGCGCGGGGCATCGCGATGCTGCTAGTCGCGTCGCTCGGTGCCGCGTGGATGAGCGAGTTGCTCGTCGGTGCCGCCGAGCAGGCTGGCCACTCACTCGGCATGTCTCAGATGTTCATGGGCGTGATCGTGCTCGCGCTCGTCGGAGGCGCAGCCGAGTCTGGATCGGCCATCGCCATGGGCCGGGCCAACCGGGTCGACCTCAGCATCGGCATTGCCCTGGGAAGCTGCGTGCAGATCGCCCTCTTCGTTGCTCCCGTGCTGGTCCTCATCGCGCCGGCCATGGGACAACCGCAGTTCCAGTTGGTCTTCTCGCAGGCGGAGATGTGGATGCTGTTCGGGGCGGTGCTCCTCGGGGCGACCGTTGCGACGACGGGCCAGTCCAACTGGTTCAAGGGTGCTCAACTGCTGGCGCTCTACTTCATCATCGCGGCCGTCCTTTACTTGATTCCGGCTACCTCGCCGTAGAAGGTGGGCCATGCTGCGGACATCGTCACATTAACGGCCATTCGATAGAATTCGGGCTGAGCGGAGCATCGTTTTCAGGCGGTGCGCGCCACAGAGGCGATGTTCGCCCATGCCGCGAAGGCTGCGGCTTGCGCTTGACGCTCGTCAGCCGTGGTCAACCGATGGCGTCGCAGGGTATTCACCCTTGACGGTTATTCTGGCCGCATCCAAAGGCGTCATTCCATACCGGCGCTTGAACATCCGATTGAAAGTCGCTTGATCGGTAAAACCACAACGTTGCGCAACTTCACCTGCGCGAAGATTCCGATGCATCGTTGAGGTGAGCATCGCGTAAGCATTCTCGATCCGCGTGGACCAGATCGTGGCAGCGACACTCTCGCCGCGCGCCGCGAACAGGCGATAGAGCGTTGCTCGAGAACAACCAAGCGCTGTCACCAGGGTCTCAGATCCGAATTCGGAATCCCCACAATCGCGGCAAATGACGAGGCGCGCCGCTTGATAAAGGCCGTTCGGCAAATATTCATGATCGATCGCCCCGAACTCCGCCTGCAGCGCGGCAAGACCCATTTCAACCGCGCTCGAAAGTACAACCGCAATGTAGATGTCGCCCGCGCGCATATGGTGAACCCCAGCATGGACTAAGGTCGCGGATCGCCCTGACGCTAGCAAGCTGATCTTCTACGCATCAACCAATGAAGATGCTCTCGAGTACGGCGATTTCGACGACAGCATGAGCTATGGGGAACTGCGTAAACCGATCTCCGACCGGTCCATCAAATGCGTGCAGATCATGCAGCCTGAAGCAGTTGAGGTTTGGAAGAAGTACAAGAATAAAGCAGATCGCGTGCCCTATTAAGGACGAACCTTAATAGGGAGCCGGGCGTATTTATGATCAGGGTGCTTCCATGCCAACGTATGGAGGCCTTGGCTTGCGCGATGAGCCACGATTAGGCTGATCGCCGCTCCCCTCGTACCTCGCGCGGCATTCGCTTAGAGTTCAACGACCGAGGTACCGATCGGTCCGAGATGGGTTCAGCGCAAGAACTGTTCCTATTGACACGCCGGCGTTATCAACCAAACACAGCGACTTTCGAGAGAAGGTCGATCCCGCCGGCCTTGGTTCGGCGCATCTCGCGTCCAACGGCCGAGCGGAACACGCCTCGTGCAAGCTGGGCCAGCATTGCCATGGCTGCTGCCGCGAAGACCCACGACTTTATCATTCCCTTCTCCTCCGGTTGGCGCCTTTACGCTGAGCGCAGACGTTGCCGTGCAACGGCAGCATGGAAGCGAGCCCCGTAGAGCAGCCCATCATCATTGAAGTCATAGGCAGGGTTGTGCAGGGGCGCGGACTGCTTGCCGTTCCCGACGAAGGCGAAGCAGCCGGGCACGTGCTCCAGGAAACGGGCGAAGTCCTCCGAGCCCGTCATCGGCTCCCGCGCCGTTGAGACATGGTCCGGCTCAAACACGGTCCGGGCGGCCGCAAAGGCCGCGTCCACCAAGGCGGCATCATTCAGGGTCGGCACGAACTCCCGCGTGTAGGTCACCTCAGTGGCGACGTTGTAGGTCAGGGCCGTCCCTTCGGCGATGATGCGCATCTGCTTCTCGATTTCGGCGCTGACCTCGGGCCGGAAGCTGCGGGCGTCACCAAGGATGCGGGCAAGCCCGGGCAAGGCGTTGCGGGTGCCGTCGGTGGTCAATTCGGTCACTGACACGACGCCAACATCGGTCGGGCTGAGGCGACGGGACACGATGGTCTGGAGGTTCATCACGGTCGCACAGGCGGCGACGAGGACCTCGTTTCCCCAGTGCGGGCGGGCGGCATGGCCACCGATGCCTTTCAGGACGATCTCGAAGTTGTCCTCCGCCGACATGATCGGCCCCGCGCGCGTCTGGAAGTGCCCGACGGGAAAGCCTGGCATGTTGTGCAGGCCATAGATCTCCTCGAATGGGAACCGTTCCATCAGCCCGTCGGCCAGCATGGCGAGCGCGCCCTTGCCCCATTCCTCGGCGGGCTGGAAGACGAAGCGCACGGTGCCGTCGAACCCGTCTTCTTGGGCGAGGAGCTTCGCGGCCCCGAGCAACATGGTGGTATGGCCGTCATGGCCACAGGCGTGCATCGTGCCTGGGTTCTGCGAGCGGTAGTCCTGCGTGCCCTGTTCGGTGATGCGCAGGGCATCCATGTCGGCCCGGAGCGCAATCGCCCGATTGCCGCTGCCGCGTTTGAGGGTGCCGACGACGCCTGTGCCGCCCACGCCCTCGGTCACGTCATCAAGGCCAAACTCGCGCAGTTTGGCGGCGACGAAGGCGCTCGTCCGCTTCTCCTCGAAGCCGAATTCCGGATGGGCGTGCAGATCGCGCCTCCAAGCGGTCATTTCCCGTTCGAGAGCATCCAGATCCATGGCCATGGCTTTCTCCTTATTCAGTTATTCGGCTGCGAGGCGAATGACGACGTCGAGCAGGATGTTGGCGCCTGCAATGAGGTCGGCCTCCGGCGTGTGCTCGCGGGGATTGTGGCTGATGCCGCCGATGCTCGGCACGAAGATCATCGCGGCTGGCGCGATCCGGGCGATCATCTGGGCATCGTGGCCTGCGCCCGAGGTCATGCGCTTCGCGGTGAGCCCCCGTTCCCGGACGGCATCCTCCACCAGCTCCACAATCCTCCGGTCGAAGGTCACCGGCTCAAACCGCGCCAGCCGCTCGACCGAGATCGTGACCTCCTCGGCAGCCGCCAGCTCCTTCAGGTAGGCGGCCAGGGCTGCTTCCTCGGCCTGAAGGCGCTGCTCGTCGGGATCGCGCAGGTCCACCGTGAAGGTGGCGCGGGAGGGGATGACATTGATCGCGTTCGGCTCAAAACCCATGCAGCCCACCGTCGCGACAGTGGGTGTATTCGCGTTGCGGGCCCGATCGCGCAGGAAGGTAACCACGCGCGCTGCGGCATGGCCGGCATCCCGACGCATCGACATCGGCGTCGTGCCGGCATGGTTGGCGTCGCCGTCGATGGTGACACGCTGCCAGGAGATGCCTTGAAGGTTCTCGACCGCGCCAATGGGCACGCCCTTGCGCTCCAGAACGGGTCCTTGCTCGATGTGCAACTCGACATAGGCGTGCGGCTTGAGGAAGCCCGGTTCTTCGGACCCGGCATAGCCGATGCGCTCCAGCTCCTCGCCGAGAATGGTATCATCGGTGCCGACCGTCGCCAGCGCCTCCTTGACCGAGAGTCCTCCGGCATAGACCAGCGATCCCATCATGTCGGGCGCATAGCGCACGCCTTCCTCGTTAGTGAAGGCAGCGACCGCGATAGGCCGCGCGGGGACGTATCCGGCGGCCTTGAGGGTCTCGATCACCTCCAGCCCGGAGAGCGCGCCGTAACAGCCGTCGAAGATACCGGCATTGATGACGGTATCGATGTGCGAGCCGAGTAGGACGGGTGCTTCGTCAGCGTTGTCGGCATGTCTCCAGATCCCGAAGATGTTGCCGATGCGGTCGACGGCGACCTCCAAGCCTGCCGCGCGGACCCATGCGACGAAGGTATCGCGTCCGGCCTTGTCGGCGTCGGAGCCGGCGAGCCGCACCAACCTGTCGTCGCTATCCCGACCGATCTGCCCGAGCTCCCGGAGGCGGCCGAGCAGGCGCTCCGCGTTGATCGACAGCGTGTTCATGTGTCCGCCCCTTCGCCGCGGGTTGCGACCGTATCGGGCGCCATTCCGACCAACTCGGCGTAGCGCTCCGGATCGGTGGCACCTTCGGTGTTGATGAGGAACACGCGGGACGCTTCATCGAGATGGAGCGCTGCCCTGATCTCAGGATTCGCCGCAGCGCGAATGAGGCCGGCAAGGCCAGCACCGCCACTCTCGCCCGCCACGATGGCCGGATCATTCCCGGTAGGTCGGGCCAAGCGGTTCATCACCGCGACCGCATCCTCCTCGTCAACCATCATGAACGCATCCGCGACGCGGGACAGCACCCGCCAAGCAACCAGCGACGGCTCGTAGCATTCCAGCATTGCCATGACGGTCGGTTTGTCGTGGTCGATCTTGACCGGATGTCCCGCCCGCGCGGTTTCGAAGAGACAGGCAGCCCGCGCCGGATCGACCACGACGAAGGTCGGCCGGCAGTTGCCAAGCACAAGCGAGAGATGCCCCGCCACGGCGGCAGCGACGCCGCCGACGCCCGCCTGCACGAACACATGGGTCGGGGGAGCGGGAAGCTGGCGCAAGGCTTCGCGAACCATGGCGGTGTAGCCCTGCATGACCAGCCCTGGAATGCGCTCGTAGCCCGGCCAGGAGGTGTCGGAGACCACGGTCCAGCCCTTCTCGGATGCGACACGTGCCGCGTCCGCGACCGAGTCGTCATAGGTGCCCTCGACCCGGATCATCTGTGCGCCGAAGCGGGCGATGGCCGCCACGCGCTCATCACTGACGCCGGAGTGAACGAAGATGGCAGCCCTCGCGCCGACAAGTTGCGCCCCCTGAGCCACCGAGCGACCGTGATTGCCGTCCGTGGCACAAGCAAACGTCATCCCGGCCGCGATTGAGCGGACCTCAGGCGAGTTCAGCTCGGCAATGTCGATCTGACGGCCGAGCAGGCGGCTAGCTTCCTCCAGCACGAGCCGAATGACCGCGTAGGAACCACCCAGGGCCTTGAAGCTGCCGAGGCCCAGCCGGGAGCCCTCGTCCTTGATGTGGATCGCGCCCACCCCGAGTTCGACGGCCAGGGTTTGGAGGGTGTGTAGGGGCGTCGGGGCATGGTTGTCGCGATAGCTGAGATGCCGCTCGACCTCCTCGGCAGCCTTCACGCCCAGCGTCTCGGCATCGACCGGATCAAGGGGCTTACGGTAGTCGGAGTGCTGGTTGGGCAGGAACATCGCCGTCCTTCTAATGTGAGACGGCGAGAAGATATTGCACTTGGCACGAGAAAGGCGCTCTATTTGGGCCCTCTGGATGCAAGAATTTTTCGTGTAAGTGGGTCCGTGGTGTCCAAGTCTTTGTCCTCGATCACCCTCGACAGCTTTGATCTCGCAATCCTGAACATCCTCCAGCGCGACAATTCGACCCCACAGCGGGTCATCGGCGAAACCGTCAATCTGTCAGCGCCGGCCGTGCAGCGCCGCATCCGGCGGATGGAGGAGACCGGGATCATCCAGGCCAACGTCGCGATCATCGATCCGGCCCAGGTCGGGCAATCTATCACCATCTTCGTCGAGGTCGAGGTGATCAGCGAGACGGGGGAGCTGATCGATGCCGCCAAGCGGGAGTTCGCCTCGGTTCCCGAGGTGCAGCAGTGCTACTACGTCACCGGAGAGGCTGACTTCGTTCTGGTGATCGTGGTGCCGACGATGACGGCCTATGAAGCGCTCACGCGGCGCCTGTTCTTCGGCAATAACAACGTGAAGAGGTTCCGTACCTTTGTGGCCATGGACCGCGTCAAGGTAGGATTGGCAGTTCCGCTCCCGGGATGACCGGATACATCAATCCTTGCCGACTTCTGCGCAGCAGGGAACGACGGCTTATGGCACAGGGTTGACCTTAGCCTTCTTTCCGAGGTGCAGGAGTAAGCAGGCCTTCCAAGACGAGGGTCCTTCTTCCCAATTTGACCCGTTCCAGACCTTGTCAACCAAGGAGGAGAGCCAGCAAGTTCGCTCCCCCGAACAAGTCTCACTCGTCTCTCGGCAGCGCCCACTAAGTCGCACGAAGCCCGGCTTTCTCTCCCGATAGTTTATAGCTAAACAAATTCTCGGCGCGGCTTGCTCCCCTAACGGCAAGCCAAGCGCCACCTGACATCTTATGGGTTTAGAATGAGTTCCACGTCTCCCCTCAAGCAACAACAGCACGACGATCACCACGATCATGACGACATCGTCTACCCACAGACGATCCCCTTCATCCTCGTTCACTTGGCGTGCTTCGCCGCTATCTGGACCAGCGTGACCTGGGAGGCGGTCACCATTGCCGCCAGCCTCTATTGGCTGCGGATGTTCGGGATCACGGCCGGCTATCACCGCTACTTCTCGCATCGTTCCTACGCAACAAGCCGGGTGTTCCAGTTTATTCTCGCCTGTCTTGCGCAGAGCTCAGCTCAGAAGAGTGTACTGTGGTGGGCCGCCAAGCACCGGCACCATCACCTGTTCTCCGATACCGAGCATGACGTGCATTCGCCGCGCCATACGGGCTTTCTCTTTGCCCATGCCGGCTGGATCTTCGCGCGCAAGCACGACACCGTCGATCTCGTGAAGGTCGGCGACTTCACCAGGTATCCGGAGCTGATGTGGCTCCACAGGTACGAGCTGGTTCCTGCCGCCGTGCTCGCCGTGATCACCTTCCTGATCGCGGGCTGGCCGGGTCTTGTGGTGGGCTTTTTCTGGAGCACGGTGGCGGTCTACCATGCCACCTTCTGCATCAACTCGCTCGCCCACGTGCGCGGGTCCAAGCGCTATGTGACCGGCGACGACTCCCGCAACAACTGGCTGCTGGCCTTCTTCACCATGGGCGAGGGTTGGCACAACAATCATCATGCCTACCAGGCCAGCGTGCGCCAGGGCTTCCGCTGGTGGGAGATCGACCCGACCTTCTACATCCTCAAGGCGCTCTCGTGGGTCGGCGTGGTGTGGGATCTCAAGAGCCCGCCCGAAGCCGTTCTGAAGAACGAGCAGAAGCTCGGCTCGCGGGTGATCGACCGGGCCGCCGCCGATCTCGTTGCGACCTTCAACGTGGAGAGCATCACGGCCAAGGTGAGCCATGCCCTGGAAACCACCCCGAGCCTCACCGACCTACGGGTGAAGCTCACCGCGGCGCAGCACAAGGCGCATGAGGTGCTGGCTCATGTGCATCTGCCGCATGTTCCCACGCGGGACGAGATCTGGGCGCGCGCCTCGACCATGTTCGTGAAGACGCGCTCCCTGGATGACATCGTCGAACGGGCGCACCGCCTGATCCTGGAAGCGGTCGGCACCCGGCTGGTTGTCGCGGCAGGATGATGTACGTAAGGAGAGAAGGGGCGCATGAGGCGCCCCTTCTCTCATTCAGGACCCTGGACCCACAGCCGGCAAATGTCTCTTCCTGGCACGAGGCAGACCTTGGCTGGACTTCTTCATTGCCGGGTGAGCTGACCTTCACCATGCCCGTCTGAAAGCCTACGGGTCAGCGCAGCACCACGACCTTGGTGCCCACCCTCGTGCGGCTGTATAAGTCAATGACATCGGCATTTGTCATGCGAATGCACCCGGATGACACCGCGTAGCCGATTGTCTCCGGTTCGTTCGAACCGTGAATGCGGTACATGGACGAGCCGAGATAGAGAGCCCGGGCCCCCAGTGGATTGCCTAAGCCGCCTTTCATGTAGCGCGGCAGATCGGGTCGACGTCGCAACATCTGGGCCGGGGGGCTCCAGTCGGGCCATTCCCGCTTCATGCTGACGGTCTTCGTCCCATTCCAGGTAAAGCCAGGCCGACCGACCCCGATCCCGTACTGGATAGCCCGGCCCTGGCCGAGCACAAAATAAAGCCGCCGCTGGCTAGTCGAGATGACGATTGTGCCAGGCTGATGCGAACCGCCCCAGGCGACCACCTGACGGGCCGTCGGAGAGGACAGCCCGCCAAACAGGCGCTCGAGGAAATTCGCGGGGTGACCGCCGAGCGAAGCCACCGGTTGCGCCTGAACTGGCCCGGTGAGCATCGCCATACAAGCCAACCCCGCGACTCCGGGCAGGAAGTGAGACATGCGGGCCTCCCTTGTGCGATAGGGCACAGCTTCAACGCGGGAAGCCTGGCTTTCGGTTCCGTTCCGCCCGCATCCCGCTGCATAGCTGCATAACGGTGGACGGACTTTCATTAGCTCCGCTCTACGTCACGATGTATTCTTCGGAACAGCCGAACGGCGTCCCGTACCGCGGTCCGGTTCAGTGATGCCAGAGCGGCCGAAGTGTTCCACCTTCATTGGGCAACGTCGTGCTGCGACTATTGAGGTGTCGCCATGGTTCTCACCGTACGTTCCCTCCGGCTCGGATTGCTGATCGTCACCCTCTTTGACGTGGGCCTGTATGCCGTAGCGCAGGAGGAATCCGGCGTTGGTTCACGAAGATCTCCGGATGCCTCCACCAGTCCGTTCTACGGACCTGGTGGCGTCTATGCCAAGATCCCCACGAGGGATGAATATGGCCGGGATCAGCTCGCCATGTTCCGAGCGTGGAACCCGGACCCAACGGGAAACCATGAGGCTAACCTCGAGGCCATCAACCCGATGCTCGCCCATGTGGTGCGGAAGGCTCAGGTCGACAATCCCGGCCTGCGTTTCGTGATCGGCTCGGGTAAGCGCGACGACAAGCTACAACGCAGGGCGGTTGCCTGGGGCTGGTCCAAAACGCAGGAAAGCCCGCACCGGTCGGGCAACGCGGTCGACTTATGGCCGCTCGACCGGGAGGGTCGCGTCTACTTTGATCCGCAGACCCAGAGTCGGATCGCCGTCGCCTTGAAGAAGGCCGCCGCTGAGCTGGGAGTAGCCATCCGCTGGGGTGGCCATTTCCACGGCTTCAAGGACAGGGATCGCTCGCACTTTGAACTCGTGCCGCCATAACCGGAACAGGTGCCTTGCCGCCGCCCGGTGCGAGAGCCTGAGGCTGACCACAGCCGGACTTCCGCGTTCAAGCGGTAAGCCGACCTTCACTGACCCCAATCAAAGTCGCACTTTGACCGAGGCTGCCGTTTGCCAGGAGATCATGTACAAATACCGGGCGGTACGCCAGGATCTATAAGTCGTCTCTGGTGCGACGAAAGAGCGTCCGGAGTATGCTAAAGCATCGTGCGATGAAGGGGGCCGGCTCTTCGCAAAAACGATGCAGCAAAAAAGAGTTAGAGCTGGCGTTACGATACCATCGGAACACCGATGCTTTCTCCTTATCGAGAGCGCATCGTTCTTTGCGAACCGAAGGTCCGCGTCAGCGAAAAACCGGCTCCACTTTTCCGCACGATGCGCTAGCGGGACGAGATCTCCTGTTCGGTCGGTAGCCGTCCTTCCGGCGTGGACTGGTCGACAGCCCGCGGCAGGTCCCGCGACAATCGGGCGAGGATCTCGTCGCGCGAGAGCCCGGTCTGCTGGGAGAGAGTGGCCAGCACATCCGGCCCGATGGCCTGTTCAAGCTGTTGAGGGGCGACTTCTTTGTTCGGACCGGTGCCAATCCAGGATTCCACTGCTTCGCCCTGGCCATTCTGCCGGAACCTCTCCACCAGCTCGCCCAGTCCGCCGCTCAGCACTCCGCCGGCGCTTGTTCCGCCCAGGTTTCCGAGTAGCCCGCCCAAGCCGCCCTGCTGCTGGCCGGAGCCACCGGTTGCGCCGGCATTGCCCGGAGCTTGCCCACCGAGCATCTCCGCCAGCTTGTCGCGGTTCTGATAGCCGGCGATGGCAAGAAGCCCGAGAAGGGCGGTCATGGAGGGAAATCCGCGGCTCATATTGATGCTCCTGGTTGTCCGACAGAAACAGAGGCCACGTGGAAAGAGTTCCGGGAAGGCCGCAAAAGCCTCATCGATTGCGCTCACGGACGAGCTCCGGAACCCGCAAAATAGGAATCTCCCGGTTCCCACAACGAACGTCTGGCGTTGGCACCCTCCGGAAGGAGGGTGAGCGTCTGCAGCGGAGTGCATCGACGTTTACCAATCCGCTCGCAGGTGCACTCTGACCCAGAGCCGCTGTTATTCCTTCATGTCACAACCATGTCACAACGGAATGGTCGCAACCGGAAAGCGGCGCAGCTTGAAAATCGCAGACGGCCGGCTCCATAGGGAAGGGGTCTCCTGTCTCAATGATCATTTACAGTGCATCTCAATACACGCGCCCCGGCCGGTACGGTGCATCCCATTCGGATGGATCATCGTAGGAAGGGGACCGAGCCTCATCAGCCCGATCCCGTGGCGTAGGGCCACGATCCGCGTGAGGCATTGGTTCCGGTGAGCGCGGATTGTCTGCTCGATCAAGAAAGGCCAGCGTTCCCCGGAGGATGGACCGGGCCGTGTCAATCACACTGTCTGCAATGTCGCGCAGGCGCATGTCTCCAAGACGACCGCCGTCCTCCTGAAAACCACGATGGTGACCGTCGTGTCGGTACTGGTCGGCAGCGTAATGGTCCGGGCCACGATCCGGCATCAGGCCCGTGAAGAGGCCCGCGCCTGCAAGGACCATGAGCAGAACGACCGGCACGACAAGCCGGAAAGCCAGACCAATGAGTCTGGTGATGACGACATAGCCGATGATCAGGAGAATTGCCGCCGTGATGATGCCGGTACCCAAGTGTCTAGTGCCCTTGTCATATTGTGTGTGGCGAGCCTATCGATGATATCGGCGGCGATTTTGTGTCGACGCTTCTGTGTCATTGGGGCCGCACGTTGTCGGATGGGCGACCCCGCGCTCGCGGACTTGACGGTGTCGATAGATCCGCAGAATGCGACAACAGCATGCGTTCCATAGACCAAGGGATTAGCCCGATCGCGCGAAGCCAAGATCCCAGCAGGCG
Organism: Microvirga sp. 2TAF3; assembly: GCF_052114965.1. Lineage (NCBI taxonomy): Bacteria > Pseudomonadati > Pseudomonadota > Alphaproteobacteria > Hyphomicrobiales > Methylobacteriaceae > Microvirga > Microvirga sp. 2TAF3. The sequence goes on from NZ_JBFRFT010000016.1 coordinate 40,312, forward strand.
AGCGTACTGCGCGTCGTCATTGGCCTTTGCCGATTGATATGGCTTGGAAACAGCGGCTCGCCCTTATGCAGTTCCTACTTCTCGAGCCAGCGTCCTATGGCTTCGCGGGCCTGCTCCGTGATCTCGAACTGAACAGGCCGGCCCGTCTTTCGCTGCATGACAGTGGCTCGGGTCCGCACCCGCCCATTAAGGGCTACATCATCGACCCGGAGCGCGATCACGTCACAGGCGCGCAGCTTGCTGTCGAGCGCGAGGTTGAACAGAGCCAGATTGCGAACGCGCTGCGCCACTTGGAGCCTGACCCGAATGGACCAGATCTCCTTAGCCTTGAGAGGCGGCTTCGGACCAATTAGCTTGCCCCGGTTCCAAGGTGCTGTGGTTCGGCAAGTATGGTCGGCGATAGTGTCTTGCATTGCAGTGCTCCTGAAACGAAGCCCCCGCAATGAAGCTTGGCCGAAACGGGCGACAGAAAACCAAGTCTGGGCATTCTTACTAGATCTTGGGAAGGCAGCTTCCCGAGGCAATCAGGACGTTCCTTTCTTTTCGCCAATCTCCTCCTCTGACCCCAAGATGACTTTCCGCCCAGCGCTGGCAACAACCATCCGGACGCAGCTTTCACGCTGTCGCGGGAAGGCGTATCCTGTTCCCATAAGGTGAAGTCTCTGCGTTTAACCTGAGCTCCCGACGAGCCGCCTTTGATTGACACTTCGTCGACGTCGCTCCTGTACCGCGTGGTTGCGTACCCCATGGGAGGAGCCGATGGATCCCCGGAAATCCGCTGTGTCCGCTCTCACGGTTCTGCCTGCCGCGGCGCCGCAGACGTACCGGCGTGCGGTGCTTCCTCCGGCTTATGACCTCCTCCGGCGGAGCGCACCGCGTTCCGATCTCGTCGGGCTGCAAAGTGGCGCAAAGGGTCTCCAGCCGTCGACGAGGGAGGGCAAGGGAGGGTATAAGTCATGAAGATCGTCGTCATCGGCGGCACCGGCCTGATCGGCTCGAAGACCGTCGCCATTCTGCGCCAGGGCGGCCACGAGGTCGTCGCCGCCTCGCCCCAAAGCGGTATCAACAGCATCACCGGCGAGGGGCTCAAAGAGGCCATGGCCGGCGTGCAGGTGGTGGTCGACCTCTCCAATTCGCCCTCATTTGCAGACGAGGCGGTGCTGGAATTCTTCGAGATCTCCGGCCGCAACCTTCTTGCGGCGGAGGCCGCAGCGGGCGTCCGGCACCATGTCGCGCTATCCATCGTCGGAACCGACCGGACGCCCGACAATGGCTATTTCCGCGCCAAGGTTGCCCAAGAGAAGTTGATCGAGGCCTCCGGCATCCCCTATACCATCATCCGCTCGACCCAGTTCCTGGAATTCCTCGGCGGCATCGCCGCTTCAAGTGCGGATGGAAACATGGTCAGGCTTTCGCCCGGCCTCTTCCAGCCTATCGCGGCAGACGACGTTGCTGCCATCGTTGCCGATGTGGCGCTCGCGGCGCCGCGAAACGGCATCGTCGAAATCGCCGGCCCGGAACGAGCCCCGTTCAACGAAATCGTCGCCCGCTATCTGAAGGCGGTCGGCGACCCGCGTGAGGTCGTGAGCGACCCCGCAGCCCGATACTTCGGCGGCCGGGTCGAGGAGCACTCGCTCGTGCCGTTGGGCGAGGCGCGCCTCGGCCGCATCGGTTTCGACGAATGGCTCCGCCGCTCACAGGCGGGGGCCTGATCCCGCATCCGCCACCCGAAGGAGTGCTCCATGAAACGCCTCCTCTGTTCGCTGCTTGTCGCCACCCTGCCGTTCGGCAGCGTCCTTGCGGATGCAGCCGAAGGAAAAGAACGCCAGGGTGACCCTCGTCTACCAGCACGAGCTACCGAACGTCCTCGGCAAGAGCCTCAAGGGTGTGCTCGTCGAATATGGCCCGGGCGGTTACTCGCCTGGCCACACGCATCCCAAATCCGCCTTCATCTACGCGACCGTTCTTGAGGGGGCGATCCGTAGTCAGGTCAACGACGGACCGGTGACGATCTATAAGGCCGGACAGAGCTTCTCCGAGCTGCCTGGGGACCGCCACAGCGTCAGCGCCAATGCCAGCGAGACGCAGCCGGCCAAGCTCCTCGCGGTGTTCGTGGTGGACACGAACGAGGCGGAACTGACGATACCATTCGGAAACTGAGGCGACAGCGCCATGGCGAGAACTTACCGTGAAGTGGCAATAGAGGACATGCTGCGAACCGGCGAAGAAGCGATGAGCGGCGTGATTGACTGGTGGGGAGACCTGCCGCCGTCGATGAACGAAGCGATCGAGCAATTTCGCACCCAACTTGGGGCGGCCATAGATTCCGTAGAATTCGTTAAACGGGCGCTCGACAGAGAAGTGCCCGAAACCGACTACGGGGATGGCCCTCCCTGATGTTTGCCGTGGTGCGTGAGTCCGGTTATGGCGCTTTCCGGAAGTAAACCGTACGTCTGCTGAGGAAGGGGACGACAGACATTCCTGAGGCGTTGGCAATTTCCTCCTCTGACCCAAACCGGACTCAATCTGTTCCGAGGCAGCATAGTTCGCCTTTGCCACAGTTCCGTAATTCCCGTTCCGCGAAATCCGCTTGTAGGCTAGTGGACGAAGCTTGCTCCTTTGGCTCCAGCAGCTTTCTCATGAAGTAGCGGTTCGAGCCCCGGGGATGGTCGTCAAGGGCGCCAAACAGCTCAAACCCATTCTTCTCGTAGAAGCCGCGAGCCTGAAATCCGAACGTATCGAGCCACAGACCAACGCAATTCCGCTCCCGCCCTACCTCCTCAGCCTTCCGCAGGAGTAAGGTGCCAATATTCTGTCCCCGGCACTGCTCAGGCACAACGAGGTATTCGATGAAGACCCAGTCGAAGGCTGATTTGCCCCACAAGCCTCCGACTGTCTCTCCAGTGTTCGGATCACGCAGCAATAACACAAGCGGCTGGAAGTGAGAGGGCGGGCCGTTGCTGCGGTTGTAGGCGATGAGAGGCTTCAGGATCGCCTCGCGGTCAGCAGGGCCTGGGGTCTCACTCATGACGATTTCGGGCAGGCTCTGGCTCATCCACGCTCTCTGTCTTCTGGAAGGATCACCAGCTTTAGCTGGTGAGGGTAGACTGCACACTTGGGCGGTTTCCAATCGGTCCCATAAACGGCCATACCTGAAATGGTGACCGCAAGCCATTAATGGGTAAAGCACACAACGAGCGCCAGGCTCGGAAGGTCTCAAAATCGCACTGGGCTGACCTTAGCCTTCCTTCCGAGGTGCAGGAGTAAGCAGACCTTCCAAGACGAGGGTCCTTCTTCCCAATTTGACCCTGAACTGCCCTTCCGCTCAGCGATGACAATGACAGACCGAGTGCCGCTTTCCCGCCATTACAAGACGGTGTATCCTGTTCCCGTAAGGCGAAGTCTCTGCGTTTGACCTAGGCTCCCCGCCGAGCCGCCTTTGATCGCCAGCTTTGTCGACGTCGCTCCTGTACCGCGTGGTTGCGTACCCGAGGGAGGAGTCAACCATGTCGCTCATCGACATCTTCGCCTGGATCGCTTTCTTCGCCCTCGTGGTGATCACCATCGCAGTCTTGGCCGCTGGCCCTGATCCAGCCCTATGCCGATCTTCTCGCCCAGCACGCAAGTTTGCTTGTCGACCAGAGAGAGAATGACGATGTCCTTTCTGACTACCTCAGCCGCAGTGCTTCTGGCCACGTCAGCAGCTGCGCTCGCCGTCAGTCTGATCCCTACGCAGCTTGCCGCGGCGCCCGCCGCTCCGGGCACGGCGACTGAAGACACAGCGATCCGGCCGTTTACGTTCCGCGCGTCCGACGAGGAGCTTACCGATCTCAAACGGCGGATTAAGGCGACCAGATGGCCCGGTCAGGAGCTGGTGGCGGACGACACGCAGGGCGTGCGACTTGCGACAATGCAGAAGCTCGCCGACTATTGGGCGAACCAGTACGACTGGCGCAAGGTCGAGGCGCGGCTCGCCGCACTGCCGCAGTTCGTCACCAACATCGACGGTGTCGACATCCACTTCATTCACGCCAAATCGAAGGACCCGAACGCGCTGCCGGTGATCATCACGCATGGCTGGCCGGGTTCGATTATCGAGCAGCTGAAGGTGATCGACCCGCTGACCAACCCGACCGCTCATGGCGGGACCGCGGCGGACGCGTTCGACGTCGTCATTCCCTCGATTCCGGGGTACGGCTTTTCCGGCAAGCCCACGGAGCTTGGATGGGACCCGCAGCGCATCGCGCGCGTCTGGGCCGTCCTGATGGACCGGCTGGGGTACAAGAAATATGTCGCACAGGGCGGTGACTGGGGCGATGCCATTTCCGAGCAAATGGCGCTTCAGAAGCCCGCGGGGTTGCTTGGCATCCACACCAACATGCCGGGAACCCTCCCTGATAACATTTCAGTGGCGCTTGCCGGCGGACCATCGCCCACTGGTCTCTCGGCTGACGAAAAATATGCGTGGGACCAGCTGGACTTCTTCTACAAGCACCGTGTGGGTTACGCGCAAGAAATGGGCAACCGTCCGCAGACGCTCTACGCTCTGGAGGATTCGCCCATCGGCCTTGCCGCGTGGATGCTTGACCATGATGCAGCCAGCCAGAAGCTCATCGGACGAGTCTTCGACGGGCAGTCGGAGGGGCTCACGCGTGACGATATCCTCGACAACGTCACGCTCTACTGGTTGACGAACACGGGTGTCTCATCGGCGCGCCTCTTTTGGGAGAGCAAACTCGCATTCTTCGCCCCCAAGGGCGTCACCATTCCGGTCGCGGTGAGCGCTTTTCCAGACGAAATCTATACCGCCCCGCGCAGTTGGACCGAGAAAGCGTTTCCCAAACTGATTTATTACAACCGGCTTCCCAAAGGCGGGCACTTTGCGGCCTGGGAGCAGCCGGAACTCTTCAGCACGGAGATCCGAGCAGCGTTCAGATCACTGCGTTGATGGGAAGGAGATGGGCGGCGTGCATGCAGTGTGCGCCGTCGTCTCCCGCCCCACGAGGCACATCGGTTCTGGTCCAATTGAGGAGAGGTCGATGTCCGAAGACGTCAATCACAATCGTCGTCGCTTTTTGAGCACCGTGGCCATGACTGCCGCTGCGGCCGAATTCGCCATGATGGGTTCGGCGGAGGCACAATCCAGCGGAGCATCGCCCGCGATCAGGCCGGGGCCGAATACCTCGTTCAGTTCTCTGAAGCAGATCGATGCCGGCGTCCTGAATGTCGGATACGCTGAAGCTGGCCCTGCCAATGGCCCTGTGGTCATTCTTTTGCATGGCTGGCCCTACGACATTCACAGCTATGTCGATGTCGCCCCGTTGCTGGCCTCGGCGGGCTACCGGGTGATCGTGCCGTATCTGCGCGGCTATGGTCCGACCCGCTTTCTTTCAAGCGACACGTTCCGGAACGGCCAGCCGGCGGCGCTCGCGGTCGATATCACCACGTTGATGGATGCGCTCAAAATCGAGAAGGCGATCCTCGCCGGTTTCGATTGGGGCGCGCGCACGGCCAACATCATCGCCGCACTCTGGCCGGAGCGGTGCAAGGCCATGGTATCCGTGAGCGGTTATCTGATCGGCAGCCAGGAAGCCGGCAAGATGCCGTTGCCGCCGAAGGCCGAGCTTGAATGGTGGTACCAGTTCTATTTTGCCACGGACCGTGGCCGCGCCGGCTATGACAAATACCGGCACGATTTTGCCAAGCTCATCTGGCAGCTCGCTTCACCGAAATGGACTTTCGACGATGCCACATTCGAGCGCACGGCGGCGTCCTTCGACAACCCGGATCACGTCAGCATCGTCATCCATAATTACCGCTGGCGGCTCGGCTTGGCAGCTGGCGATCCGAAATATGACGATCTGGAACAGCGGCTAGCGGAAAGCCCGGCCATCAGCGTGCCGACCATTACGATGGAGGGCGATGCCAACGGCGCCCCACACCCGGACGCCAGCTCCTATGCCCGGAAATTCACGGGTAAATATGCGCACCGACTCGTCACGGGCGGCGTCGGGCACAATTTGCCTCAGGAAGCGCCGCAGGCCTTCGCCGCGGCTGTGGTCGACGCCGATCGCGCTTGAGCGGCCATAACCTAGCAGGCCCCTCAGATTTCAGCGGCGGGTGCAGGCACCTGCGACGGGGCACGATAGATCCCGGGTTCAATCCTGCACCTGAAAGGAAGGAGGCATTCATGCTTAATTTCCAACATGCTCTTCGTCATGGTTCGGTGGCCCTTGTGGCAGCGCTCGCATCGGTGCTGGCGACACCGAGTTGGGCCGCGACGGGTACTGTCCGTATCGGGATCGCCAAGGCGGGGTTCATCGTCGGCGTCGGCGGGGGCAACGGGACGCTTGTCTTCAAGGGGCACCGCTATCCGCTGAGCGTCGGCGGCTTGAGCGTCGGTGCGACAATCGGGGTATCGAAAGCCGACTTGGCCGGACGCGCCTATAATTTGCGCCGGGCGTCCGACATTGCCGGCACCTATACTGCCGTCGGCGCGGGAGTCGCCGCCGGCGGTGGCGCATCGGGCATGCGCCTTCAGAACGCGAGAGGTGTCGTTCTCGATCTCCACGGCCGCAACATCGGACTCGAATTCAATGCCAGCGTGAGCGGAGTGGAGATCAGCCTGCGCTGAAGTCGAATGGTCCTTCTGAGCGCTCTCGGCGGCCATCTCGCCCAAGGAGAAGATCGCCGGACCTGGGGAACAGATGCAATACTTGGTCATGCCTACGATGCAGACGCTGGCCGGACATGGTCGGATTTGCGACTAGGTCACAAAAAAAACAAGAACTTATCCCCATGTGTCAAAGTCGGAAAGCTCTGCTTGTGTAAACTGCAGTGTAGAGGCGTCCATACGCGTATTCTCCGTTTCTCCGCGCCCTGATCACGTTGCCGGCGATCGGTTCGCCTTTGCACAAACGCATAGGCGTCAGGCCTGACAGCGGGCGATCCCGAAGGAGGAGGCCATGGCAGCGCGTTCGAGTCGAGACACGTACTCCATTGATCACTTCTTCTCCATGCCATCCGCTCGGCTTGATCGATGGCGCGAGGTGCATGCGGCTGCGAGGGCTTGGGTCAATCGCGAGGCAGAGCGGCGTGCCGTCGAGGTAGCACTTGATGAAGTCGGTATCATTGAGGAGTATTACGCGTTCCCTGGCTCGGACCTGATGGCGGCGCTTCGCCAGCGTCTTCAGAACGGCGATGCCAGCGGCTTCGCCTCGCTTGCTCAGCGCATTTCGCTTGCCGTCATCACGGGTAACTACAAGCGCGATCCCAGCGAGTGGCAAATGACCAACGAATCCCTGGCGGAACCTGTCGACTTGCTTCCCCCGACGCTTGGAGTCGGGCAGCAGGCTCGTCCATATTTCGAGCTCCTGGTGGTGACACCGGCCCCTGCCGCGCGATGGCCGCATATCGCCGCTGAGTTCCGTCGGCTGCGGCGGCCAGAGGACGCGTTCATTTACGAACTCGTCTCCGTTGGCAGCCTCGAGGATGCGATCTGCGCCGCGGTGATCAACCCCGACGTGGCGGCGGTGGCGATCTACGAAGGTTTTTCCTTGGAGTCGCGCCACGACGCCCCCATCCTCCGCAGCGTCCTCGCCGCACAAAAAGAGGCTTTGGAGAAGGCAGATCAAAGCGACAGGGCTTTACGTCTCGCCACCGGACTGAAGTCAATCCGGCCAGAGCTCGACATCTATCTGCTCTCCGACAGACGCGTGGAGAAGCTCGCCGGCGATCCGCGCGCGGCGATGATCCGCCGAGTCATGTACCAGGTCGAGGAACCGCTGGAACTCCACCTGTCCGTCCTGGAGGGCATCGCGGAGCGTTACGAGACACCGTTCTTCGACAACCTCAAGCACTATGCGCAACGCCCGGTCAGTACGTTCCACGCCCTGCCAATCGCCAGGGGTAAGTCCGTATTCAAGTCACCGTGGATCCGCGATATGGGTCAGTTCTACGGCATCAACCTGTTTCTGGCGGAGAGCAGCGCAACGACCGGCGGCCTCGACAGCCTGCTTGAGCCGACAGGCAACATCAAGCGTGCGCAAGACATGGCGGCGCGCGCATTCGGCGCCGACCATGTGTTCTTCGTGACCAATGGAACCAGCACGTCAAACAAGATGGTGCTTCAGGCGCTCGTTGCGCCAGGCGACATCGTCATTCTCGACCGCAACTGCCACAAATCGCATCACTATGGGCTCGTGCTGAGCGGAGCCCAGCCACTCTATGTCGAAGCCTTCCCGATGCCCGAGTTCTCGATGTATGGAGCGGTTCCGCTGCGCACGATCAAGAAGGCGCTGCTCGACCTCAAGGCGGAAGGCAAACTCGACCGCGTCAGGATGCTCGACCTGACCAACTGCACTTTCGATGGCCATATCTACAACACGCGCCGTGTCATGGAGGAGTGCCTCGCGATCAAGCCCGACCTCATCTTCCTCTGGGACGAGGCATGGTTCGGCTTTGCCCGGTGGTCGCCGTTTTTCCGGCCGCGAACCGCGATGGGCGCGGCAGCCAACATCGAGGCCTGGATGAGAGGACCGGACGCCCTCGCACAGTATGAGCGCCAGCACGCGGAGCTCGGCGAACGTCCTTCTCCCGACGCGCTGCTGGACACGCGCCTCATTCCTGATCCACGGGCGATACGGCTGCGGGTTTACCAGACGAATTCCACCCACAAATCGATGTCCGCCATTCGTCAGGGCTCGATGGTTCTTGTCAAGGATGTCGACTTCCACACCGTCGAGGCGCAGTTCCACGAAGCCGTGTTCACGCACGCCTCGACCAGTCCTAATCAACAGCTTATCGCTAGCCTCGACGTTGCGCGGAGACAAATGGAATTGGAGGGTTACGGTCTCGTCATGAATGCGATCGAGATCGCTCTCGACATTCGTAGTGCAGTGAACAGCCACCCCCTGATCTCGAAATACTTCCATATCGTCGGCGCCGACGGGATGGTGCCAAAAGAGTATCGCTCCAGTGGCTTCGTTGATTTTCTCGCGCCGAGCACGCGATGGTCCGACCAGTTGCGGAGCATGCGGGAGGATGAATTCTGCCTCGACCCGACCCGCATGACGCTGGTCTGTGGCACCGCCGGCTTCGATGGCACAACCTTCAAGGGGGTGCTTGCATCTGAATACAATATCCAGGTCAACAAGACATCTCGCAACTCCGTGTTGCTGCAATCGAACATCAACAACACGCGCAGCGATGTCGCGCACCTTATCGGGGTCCTGTTGAAGATCAGTAGCGGTATTGAGACCCGCCTCGAACAGAGCGGCGAGGGTGAACGGAAGGTCTTCGAGGCTCGGGTCAGGAGCCTGATGAAGGATGTGCCGGATCTACCGAATTTCAGCAGGTTCCATGAAGCGTTCCGGCACAATGCGGGAAAGTCGACGTCCGAGGGCGACATTCGCAGCGCGTTTTTTGCCGCTTATGCCGCGGAGGATTGCGAGTTCGTTCAGCTGAACAGCCCGGAATGCGACCGCCGCCTGCGCGAAGGACCGGAGATGGTTTCGGCCAACTTCGTCATTCCCTACCCGCCGGGTTTTCCGATCATGGTGCCCGGACAGGTCATCACTCAGGAGACGATCACCTTCATGCGCAAGCTCGATGTGAAGGAGATCCACGGCTACGAGAAGGCAAAAGGGCTCAAGCTGCTCAGGCCCGACGCCATCATGGGCCGCCGCGCCGCCACCAAGACCGCCGGCAACAAGCCGCGAGCCGCATAGGAACCTCCGCGGCGAGGCGGCAGCATCCGCCGCTGATCGAAAGAGGAGAAGAGCATGTTCGAATGGTTCGCCAACACGCTTCGTACCTATCCTGAGATCGCTCTCTTTCTCTCACTTGGGATCGGCTACTATGTAGGTGGCTTCTCCTACCGCGGCCTCAGCCTCGGTGCCGTTACCTCAACCCTCATCGCCGCGGTTATCATCGGACAACTCGGCATCACAATTTCCCCGAACGTCAAGGCGACCTTCTTCCTGATGTTCCTGTTCGCCGTTGGATACGGCGTGGGCCCGCAATTCGTTCGCGGCATTGCCAAGGATGGAACACCGCAGGCGCTGTTCGCCGTCCTCGTCGCCATATTCTGTCTTGCCGCGCCCATCGTAGCCGCGCGAATCGCCGGGTACGATCTCGGATACACCGCCGGCCTCTATGCCGGCTCACAGACCATCTCGGCATCGATGGGGCTTGCTACGGACGCCATTAATCGCCTCGGGCTTCCGCCGGATCAGACCAAGGCTCTTCTCGACGCCATGCCAATCGCCTACGCCGTCACCTACATATTCGGAACCGTAGGCTCGGCCCTCATTCTCGCTCTGCTCGGCCCCAAGCTGCTTGGCATCGACCTTGTCCAGGCCTGCAAAGACTACGAAGCTCGCATGGGAGGCGGGAAGGAGCTCGGGGGAGAAGGCTCCGTTTGGCACCGCTGGGAGCTGCGCGCCTTTCGCTTACGGCCTAGCGCTCGCGCCGCCGGAATGAGAGCTGTCGAGGCAGAGGGTCTCGTCCCCGGCGCCCGCGTCTTCGTCGAGCGCATTCGCCGCAATGGGAAAATCGAGGATGCGACGGCCGATACCGTGCTGCAGGAGGGCGATACCGTAGCGGTGGCCGGCCCTCGCGAAACGCTGGTGAACCTCATCGGGCAGGCAGCCGAAGAGGTCGAGGATGCGGAACTTCTCGACGTTAAGGCAGAGGGCCTCGACGTTTATGTCACCAGCAAAGACGTTGATGGGAAGACGCTTTATGATCTTGCCCAGCTACCGGAGGCTCGCGGGGTTTTTCTCCGTCGCATTGTACGCGGTGCGGTCGCCACGCGCATCCCGATCCTTCCGAACACGGTGATCAATCGTGGTGATATCCTGACAATCGTCGGACGCACGCAGGATACGACGGCAATGGCCAAGCTTCTCGGCTATCCCGACCGGCCGAGCGATGTTGCGGACGTTGCGTTCATCGGGGGAGCCATCACGCTCGGCGCTCTCATCGGCGCCCTTGTCTTCAAGGCGGGTGGAGTGCCGCTCACGCTGTCGACTGCAGGAGGCGCCCTGATCTCGGGACTCGTTTTCGGCTGGCTGCGCTCGGTGAGGCCAGTATTCGGCCGGATCCCGTCTTCGACGGTCTGGTTCATGAACTCGATCGGCCTCAATATGTTCATCGCCGTGGTCGGCATATCGGCAGGCCCCGGTTTCGTAAAAGGGCTTCAAACCCAGGGCATCGGTCTGTTCATCTGGGGCATTTTTGCGACAGCGGTGCCGCTGATTCTCGCGATGTTCGCGGGCAAATACATCTTCCGCTTCGACCCTGCGATTTTGCTCGGCTGCTGCGCCGGGGCGCGCACGACGACAGCCGCGCTCGGCATGATCTGCGAGACCGCCAAGAGTCAGGTGCCGGCGCTCGGCTACACCGTCACTTACGCCGTCGGCAATACCCTGCTCACCATCTGGGGAATGATCATCATCATGTTGATGACCTAACGTTCACGAATTTAGAGAGGGAATAGCTATGGACGTCGTCAAACTGCGCAGCTTCGAGAAGTTGAGCCCGTTCGAAATCAAGGACGAACTTATCAAAATCGCAAAGCAGACAGCACAGACCTCGACACTGGCATTCCTGAATGCCGGTCGTGGGAACCCGAATTGGATCGCCACGATACCGCGAGAAGGCTTCTTCCTTCTCGGCCAGTTTGCCATCACGGAAAGCAGGCGCGTGATGGACAAGCCCGCAGGAATTGGCGGAATGCCAAAGGCCGACGGCATAGCTCACCGTCTCAATGCCTGGCTTGCCGAGCATAAGACATCACCCGGCGCCGCATTTTTGACCGAGATGGTCGCGTTCGCCGTCGAGAAATTCAGCTTCAAGCCGGATGCCTTCGTGCATGAGCTCGTCGACTCCATCATTGGCGACAACTATCCGGTCCCGGACCGCATGCTCGTCCACAACGAGCGGATCGTGCATGAATACCTGATGTGGGCGATGTGCGGTCAGCCCAGACCTTCCGGGCAGTATGACCTGTACGCAGTCGAGGGCGGCACGGCTGCCATGTGTTACATCTTCAAGTCGCTGAAAGCGAACCGGCTGCTCAATCCTGGCGACACAATCGCTCTCGGCACGCCGATCTTTACGCCCTATCTCGAGATGCCTCATCTTGAGGATTATGGCCTGAACGTGATCCATGTCGCGGCGCCGCAGGAGAATCGGTTCCAGTTTACCGACGCGGAACTCAAGAAGCTCGAGGATCCGAAAGTCAAGGCGTTCTTCGTGGTGAACCCAGGCAATCCCTATGCGGTCGCCATGAGCAAAGATACCATCGACAAGATTGTGCACCTGGTGGAGACGAAACGCCCTGATCTGATGCTGCTGACCGACGATGTCTACGGCACCTTCGTGAAGGGGTTCCGTGGATTGCTGGGGGCCCTGCCTCACAACACGATCGGAGTCTACTCCTATTCCAAATATTTCGGTTGTACGGGCTGGCGGCTAGGCGTCATTGCAATCCATCAGGACAATGTCTTCGACAAGGCCATCGCCGCGCACCCTGATAACATTCAGGAGGCGCTCGACGCCCGTTACGGCGCGCTGACCTTGGAGCCGCGCGAGATCAAGTTGATCGACAGGATTGTCGCCGACAGCCGCGACGTCGCGCTCAATCATACGGCCGGGCTCTCCCTGCCGCAGCAGGTAATGATGACCCTGTTCTCGTTGGCCGAGATGATGGACGAGGCCAAGACCTATCAGAAAGCCTGTATGGAGATCGTGCATGGCCGTTTGGACCGCATGGTCGAAGGACTTGGCATCGAAGTACCCGAGAACCCGCTTCACGATAGGTATTACGGGCTGGTCGATTTCGAGTTCTGGGCGAACAAATATGTCGGCCCGGAGGTCGTGGCCTACATGAAGGAGCACATTCACCCGCTGGATATCGTGTTTCGCCTCGCTGAGGACCATGGGATCGTGCTGCTGAATGGAGGCGGATTCTCTGCGCCGGACTGGTCGGTACGCGTCTCGTTTGCCAATCTCGACGATGAAGTCTACAGCCAGATCGGTCGCGCCACTCGGGCGGTCGCCCGTGGCTACCGTCAGACCTTCGAGGCCTACACCATGGCATCTAAGGAGGCGCAGGCGCCGCAAGCTGCACCGAAGACGGTTGCCGAGGATGCCAAGTGACCGCAGGCAGCAACCAATCGGGCATTCCGCCCCGTCGGCGGAAGGCCGAGCGGCTTGACAGGTTGTAACGAGGGGCTGCGCAGCCCCTCGGGAAGTAGCCGGAGGTCCACGGCGTTCGTAACGGAAAGCTTTGGGTGCTAAGCGAGGTTGCAAACGGTTCTGAAGGACCGTGTGTGAAGTGGGAGGCCTTCCAGCGCCTCATAATGGAAGACCTTCACAGTCGTGTCCTCGATCACCCGGCTCCTGCGCTCCGTCTGGCCATTCGCCCATAGAGCTGCGCGCAAATGACAGTGAGGAAAAATCAGGCGCCTGGAGGAGTTCAAGATGAACTACATCACGTCGGCCCTGCGCCATAATCCAGAGCTTGCGGTCTTTCTGACGTTAGCGGTCGGCTTCCTGATCGGGCGCATCAAATTTGGAAGCTTCAGTCTCGGGATCGTCGTCGGATGTCTGTTGGCAGGAGTGTTGATTGGCCAGCTCGACATCAAGGTTCCGCCCCTGGTCAAGACGATTTTCTTCGACCTCTTTCTCTTCACCACGGGTTACAAGGTGGGGCCGCAGTTCTTCCGCGGATTGAAAGGCGATGCCATTCCTCAAATGGCCTTGACCGTTATCGTGTGCGTATCTTGCCTGCTCACAGCGTTCGGTCTCTCGAAACTCATGGGATACGACGCTGGAACGGCGGCTGGCCTTCTTGCGGGAGCCTTCTCGGAATCGACGGTGATTGGCACCGCCGGGGAAGCAATCCAGCGCTTGTCCATTCCCGAAGCAGAGAGAACCGCGCTGGTTAACAATATCCCGGTTGCCTACGCGGTGACCTACCTCGTCGGAACGGCCATGCTGGTCTGGTACCTTCCCACGATCGGCCCCAAACTCATGGGCGTCAATCTTCGGGAGGAGGCGTTGCGAATGCGCTCGAATGTCGGGGGGGCAGGTGAGGCCGCAGAAGGTGTCATGTCCGCCGCTCGCACTTTCGATGTCCGTGCCTATCGCGTCACCAATCCGAATCTCATCGACAAGACGATCGCCACGCTTGAGAGCCTTCCTCAGCGAAGCCGCGTGTTCATCGTGCGCGTTCGGAGCGGAGACCAGATTCTGGAACCCGCGCCAGACCTCGTCATTCGGGAAGGCGATGTCGTTGCCATCATCGGCCGCCAGGAGATCCACGCGGTGCGCGGGGACACAATCGGCCCTGAAGTCAACGATCCGCACCTTCTCGACATTCCGATCGAGTCGCTGGATGTCGTGGTCACGAATCGGTCCTTGGACGGCAAGTCGCTCGCGGACTTGGCTCATCTCCCCTTCGCCCGCGGCGTGTTTCTCTCCAAGTTCACGCGGTCTGGACTCGACCTGCCCATTGCCCCGGAAAGCCGCGTCAACCGAGGTGATATGATGCGCCTCATAGGGGCCTTGCCGGAAGTCGAGCGGGCGGCCAAGGAGTTGGGCTACCCCGATCGACACACCTCCGAAACGGATATGATTTTCGTCGGGACAGGCATATTTCTCGGCGGTTTGGTTGGGTTGCTCTCAGTGGTGGTCTGGAGCGTGCCGCTGACACTGACCGCGAGCGGCGGTGCGCTGGTCATGGGCTTGGCCTTCGGATGGCTCAGGTCAGTCTATCCGTTCTTCGGCCGTATCCCGGAGCCGGCCATCTGGATCTTTGACACCGTCGGGCTTTGTACGTTCATCGGCATCGTTGGCCTGAGCGCCGGGCCGGGTTTCATCGCCGGGTTGCGGGCATCCGGCCTGAGCCTAGTCTTCGTGGGTTTGGCTTCAGCTCTCCTGCCTCATACGCTTGGGATCCTTTTCGGTCGTTTCGCGCTGAAGATGAATCCTCTCATCGTCTTGGGCGCCTGTGCCGGGGCCGGCACGATCACTGCTGCGCTGCGCGCCGTGCAGGATGAGGCCCAAAGCAGCGTCCCAGTGCTGGGCTACACAATCCCCTACGCCATCGGGAACATTTTGCTCACGGCTTGGGGACCCGTTATCGTTGCAATGATGTCGATCTAAAAGGTGGATTTCGCCCGGTTCAGTCTTGCGCTCCACTCTGTTGTTCCTGCACAGCCGGCCGAATAAAACCTACAGCATCGTTCTGTGCGGAAAACCGGGTCCACTTTCCCGCACGATGCGCTAGCGAAGCATTTGTCGATTGTTTCTTGGCCCTTCGCGGGATCGATTCTTGACAGATGAGGGGCCCTCACAAGACTGGGAACAGGATCCTTAGCACTGCTTTGGCAAGCCTGTGGGAACGGGGCAAGCCTGACGATTTTTCCAGCTGAGAGATCTCGATAAGAGATCCGCCATGAGCACTTCAGTCGCTTGGGAGCATGACCTCCAGCCCTGGCTTGAACCATTCCTCGCCCATCTTCATCATTCGGCGCGTCGGCGCATGTGCCCGCTCTAATCGGTCCCGGCGAGCGCAAGGGCCTTCAGCCCATTGCGGCTCGAGTGGCTCGCGCCGATTATGATCGACTGCATCACTTTGGAGAGCATGAGGAAATGTGGGGCGGTTGGTGGGTATGCTATGGCTGGGACCTGTGAGGCGGCAGACCATGGCCTCGAAACGATGTTTGTTTCGACACGAATCCAGACCGTACCGGGCGGCTGTATAAGATGCCCCACAATTCCTCATGCTCCCGTGCTCCGGAGCAAGACGGGGCAGCGCCGTGGCGAGCTTGCGGTTGATCGATTCCTTGGCAAGGCTGCCGACCAGATCGCCGACTTTGAAGGTGGTCATGGCATGCTCCTTATCAACGAACATGGGGCGGACGATGTTTGGAGGGTGAGAGCCAAATGCGGCCTGACAGCCCTACCGGCAGCCGGGGTTTCCGGCCTCCGGAAGGGCCAGGAAGGTGATGCTCGCGGGCGCCAGCTCAACCCGTCCTGCCTGAACGCGACTGCCCTGCAGGTCCGGGAGCTCGTCTTGGGCCCTGAGCCTCAGCTCTTGTCCGTTCAACCGGATGCTGGAGGATTCCAGCTGTGGCGCCATTAACGTATAGCCTTCCGCCGCTTTCGGGATTTCAACCGCACTCGACTGTGTCCGGCTGTTGTTGATCGCCAGCACCGCGACGCCGCCGGGCGTGCCGCGCAGGCAGTGGGCATAAATATGGAAGCCTTCCTGGATGGGGACCCCCGTCTCAAGCACGGTGGTGCCCATGAGCCGCCGCCACAGCAGCCCCGCCCAGTAGGTGGGCTTCGGCTCCAAGGTCCTGTCGTTGAGCAGGCCATAGTCGCTCGCCACCAGCGTGTTGTGGGCGACAACCCTGACGTCCTGCTTGGCGAGGCGGCCCAGCTGATCGAGATAGCGGAAGGTGTCGAGAAAGGTGTTGGCCCATGGATTGCCGCCGCAGGCCGCGTCGGCGGTTTCGGTCAACCAGAACGGGCGGCCGGGCTCGAACTCGTCGCGCAGTGCCCGGTAGAAGGCGAGAGTCTGGTCGGTGCGCCCGAGCCAGTCCTCGGACAGCGCCGCCTCGGCGGTCGTCTGCTTTCCCATGGCGGCGCAACGCTGCGAGCTCGCCCCATAGTGATGGTATGAGAAAGCATCAACCTGGGCAGGTTGGGATGCGACGAGCATCTCCCGCGTTTTCAGCACGGGCAGCGAACCATACGCCACGCCCCACTCGCCGATGGTCTCGCCGACCGAGCCGGGACCGAGGACGATCATGTCGGGCGCGGCCTGATCGGCGAAGGCACGAAACGCCTTGAAATCGCGCCCGTAGGTGGCGGCGTCGTAGCCTTGCGGGGCCCCGCCCATGATCGCCAGGGTCGGCTCGTTCATGAACTCGGCCGCCACGATGCGACCGCCCACCGACTTCGTGTAGGCAATGAGGCGGCGGGCCTGCTCGGGCATCCAGACACCGGCGCCGTCACGGGTGCCCAGTCCGGTCGCAAACGAGGTGACGATCTCTGCGTTTGCCGCCTTGGCGAACTCGACCACACTCTTCCACTGCTGCCGGGACAGGACGCCCATGAAGCCGGGCGGCGGCGTTGCGGGAGCCTGATCGGTCTCCGGGAAGAACGTGGTGTTGGCCCAGGTTCCGCTGACCCGGACATAGGCCGGTCCGAGGGCGGCGGCCAGCTTGCGCAGGCGCGGGTTGGTCAGGTCGAGGGGTGGCCGGGATTCGTACAGGGCCGGGTTCATGCCGGCGGGCGTGTCGCCGTTCGACTGGGCTGCCGATGCCGGCGTCGGCTGGCGCAGGGCGGCTTCGAGTTCCGGACCGTAGGGCCGCCAGAACCTGCCGCCGGTGACCTCCAGCATCTCGACGTTGTATGACTGGTAGCGCTCGTCGACCGTGCCGATCCGCGGCATGGTGGCCGGGATCAGCGAGACGGATTGTGCCATGGCCGGGCCGCCCAGTGATGCGACAAGGAATGTGAGAGTAACGCCCGCGGACAATCCATGAGGCCAATCCCTGCCCATCGTCCGTCTCCGCAAAAGTGACTCGCGGGGACAACGGATCGCACCTGCTGCCGTTCCGGCGCACATTGGATCCGGAATGGGAAGGATTCCCTTGGAGCATGGCTCAAGATCCTCCCAGTCACCGAGGCTGCGGCCATCGCATTCCGGCGAGCCAAGGGGCTCGCGAACTTTGGTTAGCGGCTCCGTTTGATGGGTTTCATTGCAGTAACTTGGAAAGATCATAACAAACCCAACTGAACGTCCCGCTTAGGCACCAAGACCGAAGAGCTCGTTCACGAGGCGGATTTCGCCTGCCGCTCCCAGCGTGCGCCGTATGCAGTGACCCCGGTGGATCATGCGCATCACTTCAAAGCCTTTCAGAGTCGCGTCTGCTGTTCTCATCCTCCGGAAGCCGCGCGTTGGCCGGATCATCCGCTTGAGTGCGCCGTGATCCGCTTCGGTGACGTTGTTCAAATATTTCGTGTCCGGTGCGCGAAATGTTTCGACAGCAGCCCTTCATTCTGCAAGCGCCCGATCGCCTTCGGGTACGACGCCAGCTTGTCGGTCGTGATGGATGAAGGAGGGTAGCCGCTCCTCGTTACATTGCTAAGGTTAATGCAGCAGTCCCGTCGCGTGATCAGCGTCGATCAGCAACGCGAGATAGTCTTGTACTATTCATTCGGAAAATCCCTCATTCTAATAAAGTTAAAATCAAATTTAATTCGAATTTCGAACTATTTTATATATTATAAACTGAATTTATTCATTGATTTAAGCGATTGTCAGTGCCGAATAAACTCGGTAATACGTATTCAATCGCAAACTACAATTGCCCGATGGTGCGGTAACTGTACCATGAATATTCAAATCCGCATGGATGCCCCAATTGAACAAGGCCTTGCACTCCGCCATAGACCAAACGCTAACTTGGCATCGCTACTTTGTTGCGTCCGACAGAGACCAAGACAAGCGTGAGAACGGACCGCTCGGGAGTTCCATCGCTTTCATCAAGGCTAATGCCGATCGCGTTCGGCTTCCCCATACCTTTCCATCGATCGGAGCGGCCGCTTCAGATGTCGGCACCTCAGAATTGAAGGCGCCCAGAACCCCTGTCACCGATCGGTCTCGGTTCCACCCGCAAGTTGAAAACTTGTGCAATCGAGGAGCCGCGAAAGATGGAGGTAAGACGTTCGACTGACCAAATTCCGATGCCGCGATAGCAAAACGCACGCGGACAGCGACCCTGTCGCAAAATCCAGCTAGCTTGCGACTGCACTTACAGCACCGATGACATCCGCCACCGACATGGATTACCAGCCGCGCGATCTTTCCGGGACAAGATGCCTTGTTCTGGGAGGCGGCGGCTTTCTTGGCGTAAATCTGTGCAACGGTCTCGTCGCGTGTGGGGCATCAGTCACAGCCCTAGGACGTTCGCTCGCTTGGCCGGATGCCCTCAGCCCACGAGTTGCCTGGACGCAGGGTCATCTGGATGACATCGCCGTCCTCAAGGAGTCCGTTCGGGGCCAAGATGTTGTCTTTCATTTGGCGAGCTCTTCAATTCCAAGCATCTCCAATCAAAATCCCGTCGCGGATCTCGAGGCAAATGTGCGGGCTACGGTTCAGTTGTTGGATGTTTGCCGCGGTCATAATGTGGGAAAATTGATCTTTGCGTCGTCCGGAGGGGCCATCTACGGACAACCGGAGTTGCTGCCCATTCCTGAGAATTCGCCCACGGAACCGGTCTCGGCCTATGGCATCAGCAAACTAACAAGCGAGAAGTATCTGGCGCTCTATAAGTATCTGCACGGCCTCGACTACCAGATCTTACGCGTGGCCAATGCCTATGGGCGATATCAAGCGCCACACAGAGGTCAAGGCGTCGTAACGACGATGATCAGCCGAGCCTTGAGCGGCAAGCCGCTCGAGATCTGGGGTACCGGTGATGCCATCCGCGACTTCGTTCATGTCGGCGATGTCGTGGCAGCCATGATAGGGGCGTGTCTCTATACAGGGTCCTGCAAGATCATGAATGTGGGGTCAGGATACGGCCTCAGCATCAACCAGATTTGCCGCGACATCGAAGCTATGATCGCGCGCGGTCCACTGCTCAAACTCTACAAGCCGGCTCAGGCGAGTGATGTGCCGACGAACATTCTCGACACATCGCTGATCCAGCGCGAGTTGGGTTGGCAGCCTCGGGTGCCCTGGCTGGAAGGCTTGCGGCATACCGTGAATTGGTTGGCTGAGGCGAACTGGTCCAGAAGTCACATAGCTTTCACGGACGAAAGAATTCCACGATTGGATCAAGAGAGGGCGACTGCCTTCGCAATTCAGCGAGGGTAGAAGCTTGCGGGAAAACCGGGTTGTCAGAGTTTCCGACGTCTCTGCTGTTAGAGCCGCGATCATTGTGCCTTCTTACGGGCAACCCTCGCTCACGGCGGAGGCATTACGCACTGCCCTAAGTCAGCGCACGAATTTTTCTTATGCGATCGTACTGGTCAATGACGGTTGTCCTGATCCTTCGACACGTGATGTCTGCCTGACTTTTGCGGCCGCCCATCCGGGCCGCATCTTCTACCTTCAGAAAAGTAATGGCGGCCTCAGCGCTGCACGCAATACGGGGATCGATTTTGCGCTTGTCGCCTTTCCCGAACTTGAGGGCATATATTTCCTCGACTGCGACAACCGGATCGGGCCATATCTGCTGCAGCGCCTTCTGACGGCCCTGCGTGCTAGCGAAGAGCACATCGGCTGGGCCTATGCCGATGTCAACAAGTTCGGCTTTACCGAGTTTGGCGATACCTCCGGCCCGTACTCCCCATTGGAGCATCTCTTCCGCAATGTCAGCGAGGCGGGCAGCATGGTTGCGCGGCGAATGCTCGATGCCGGCATCCGCTTCGACACGCAGATGCGACGCGGCGTCGAAGATTGGGAGTTCTGGCTCCAGGGCCTCGAAATGGGGTTTCACGGGGTGCATGTGCCCGATGCCGGCTTTCGTTACCGCCGCCGCGGCGAGAGCATGTTGGTTGCCGCGGAACGGGATTTCGAGCCCATCCTCGATCACATTCGCACGCGCCATCCATCGCTCTTCCGGCCCAGAGCTCTCCTCGCGCGCGAGATTGCCGAAATGTCGCGCTACGCCATTTATCATCCCGATACTGGACGGGTCAGCCGCCTGACCGCTCCTTCAGAGCGCGAGTTCCTCAATCGTGACGACTATCTAAGGCGGTTGCTGCGGTCATGCGAGAGACCGGAATATGGCCGATGCCCGGGGCATCTCGTGGTGATGGACGAGAGTCTGTATGATGCCCTGACCGAACGCCACATGCTGGCCGGAATCCTTTGGACTCTGGAATGCGCGGTAAGGCGCGCCACGTTAGCGGCCATCAGCTTTCGTTCTATGGCCGGCTCTGAGACCATGCCGTGCTGGCTGCGCGAGAACATTTCATACAATCGCGCCGCAGCGACGGTGCCTCTACCGAAGGAAGCGCAGATTATCGCACTCGAAGCGAGCGTCTTACTTTCCCGCGCCCGAGCGGGAAGCGATTTCGACAGTCTCGTCCACCAAGCTATGAAGAGATGTGAAGGGATTGTCCTTACCGCGAATATTGCTGGCTTGCCTTCTTGTGGGCATGGCGCAACCGCGGCCCTGACGGAATTTTGCGAGACCTTGGCCAGTTTCGCCCAGCGCGAGTACGCTCATCTATGGCGCGCCGCTCCCCTCGTCCGCTACCGTTCCCATCCTGCCCTGCCGCGCGATATCTACTCCCATATCGGCCTGCCCTCGGTCTTCCCCTGCGCCGACCTGGCCGGCAAGAACCAGCGGGCAGCGCTGGTTGTCGAACCGGGCATGCCAGGGGCACTGGCAGCGGCGGATCGAATGTGTGATTTGCTGAGTGGCCGAGGGTGGATTGTCGATCTCGTGATCATCGGGAACGAGATCGAGAGCAGCCTCTCGGCTTTAGACAACTATACCGAAATCGTGATGCTGCCCCTTACGGCACTGCAGGTTTCGTCCGGCGCAGGCGACCACCGCATTTATAACGGCACTGGGATCCCGTCTCTCGATGCCTTTAAAATGGAGGACGCCATCGCAACCTTCGCGGCCTATCAATTGGTCATTTCAGTGACAAGCAGCGTCGCCAACACCGTAATGGGCTCCCTGCGCCGACTGAAAGTCAGGACCTGCTGCTTGCTGCAAGCCGACAGCTCCCATCGTTCGCCAGCCGAACTCATCAATGCCTGTGCCGCATTTGAACAGGCTTATGACGCCATTGTCGTCGAAGACCAGCCCATGCTGCACCTCTGCCGTGCTCTTGGCATCCCTCAAAGAAAAATTTACCCATGGCGCGACCTAGCGGCCATGGCGGAAAGCATCGCCCCAATCGCGCCGATGATGACAACTAGGGAGGGGCCCAGCGCATGACCATCTACGCCGATAGAGCATGCTTCGCTTCCCTTTACGACGCGACTCCCAAACTCCTCCTGGTAGGATCGCCGGGATCGGCCATATCTACCGAGTCGAATGATGGGTTCCGATGGGTTGCAGCCCATCGCGACTGCGAGGGACGGATCGTCCTTGCATCGGCGAGCAGACAATTGGTATCCATGTCCGAACTGCTACCACTCCAGGTGCCACCCGCAAACGTCTGGGCGGTGTGGGTACCGGCGGTCGACGACCTGGACGTCGTAGAATCCTTGATGCGGTGGTGGGCGGCTGAAGGTGGCGAAGCAACGCTGCCGGTGTTGGTCCACGGTGACCGCGCCACTTTGGACAGAGTGCTACTGGCTCGATCGCTCGATGAAGGAAACCGACTGGCACGCGCCAATCAACGCCTGCTGTGCGATATCGCTGCTTTGCGCGAGAGCTTCGAGAACCATGTCCGGATTCCCCATGAAATAGAGGAGTTGCTGGAGAATCTACGCCTCGCGCCGCTGCGCCATGTTTTCACTAGCCCACCGCCCAATGACAATATCTCGGTTCCAATGTATGAGCCGATGGATAGGCGTCTGGGCGAGGGCACATCAATCCGGCAAAGATTGCCGATGTCTGCGCGCGGTTTTGCCGGCCTTGATCTCCACATTGCACATCCGGGACTCGGCGAAGGCCTGCTGTGCCTTGACCTGATTGCGCGCGACGAGGGCTTGACGCTCGCGACATGGCGGACGTCTTTCCAGAAGCTGCGCCCGGGCCTTTTGCCCTTGCGTGTGGCAAGAGCTATGGCCCAGCATTGGCATTCGCTCGAGTTGCACATTGCGGCCGAGGGAGTCGGCGATCCTCCACGTCTTGCTATGGGGTCGGCTGGGCTACTGCCGGAGTATTCCTTGATTCCGGCAATTGATGCAGATTTGCCGCCGGAGCCGTCGATGCTTGCCATGCGGCTCTGGGGCGGGCTTCCGGGGGTCGTCACCGGCACCCGAAGCGGTGCGTCGGCTTTGAGGGTCCCACCTTCCGAACCGGTTATCCCAATAGACGAGTTTAGCATCGCCGGCGTACGTCTGACGCGTGAAATCAAGGCGTCTTATCCGTGTTTCGGCCACTTGGGTGGTACCAAGGTGCTGTTGCGGCCGCTTCCGAACAAAGTGTCGGCCGCCGCTATCTCGCTGCAGGCCATCTCTCATCTTGGCGCAGTTTCCTGTTCAGTGGCCGTCGATGAGAAGCGATGCCAGACGCGGAGACTTGGCGCGCGCCTCGTCGTCATGCCTCCGGGCTGCGGGCCCGACGAAGCTGAGCGTGGTGAGGGGGCACTTGCGGCGAGCGAATGGGTTGAGCTGGACGATCCTCTCGAAGCACGAATGCTCAAGGCGCGTCTTCCGGAACCGCATCAGGGGCCGCTCGATCTGCACCTCTTTACGCGCTTGCCTAAGGGAGGTGCGATACAGCATGTGCGCATGGTGTTCCAAAACTTCGAAGCCGAAATTCGCGATCATGCAATTGATGGCATGTCAATTTTGCTACCCTGCGGCGAAGAGGAATGAGGAGCTTTGTGTCGATATCGCCGACAGTGTCGTCAGACCTCCTCCGCACGTCAGATACCTCAACCTCATTGAGGCAGATCGCGGCGCCATCCAGACATGACAACACCGCGTTGGGATATCAGGCAAAGATAAAGCGCCTGCATGGCAGGCGCTTTAGGGGCAGCCTATGGGGGCATAGCTAGGCCGTGAGGATATGTTACCCAAACAGTCAAGCTTTGCTCAGCCATCCTTTCGTATTAGGATCTTACTCCTTTTAAGGTATTTTATCCTGGCGTCACTTCGTATCGTCAGGCCGGATATTGCGCGGCCTTACGCGGCCTCGCAGCGTGCAGGAATCTGGCCGACAACCGCGTCATCGGTCCGATCCAGACCTGCAATGAGGAGTGCTATCGCATCCCGCGCATATATACGGAACTCTGCCTTTAGTATTTCGCAGGCGTGTTCCCAAGTATGTTCGTCGGCTTCGGCATAATAAAATGCCATAGCCACGCGTTCGACGTGTGGTTCCATTTGCCCCCAGCCTTCAGTTCCGATGGTGTGTAAGGATAATCCCGTTGCGCTTGGGTACTTTTACTTGTTTCTGCCCATTGGGATTAAATTCGAGTGATTGCTTTTATGGTTATCGGCCCGGCGATTCGCAATGTGTCGGGAGAGGTACCTCGAAAGTGGTGGAAACGAGGGCCTATCGGACACCGGGCTTTGTCACGCGAACCGCCAACGGATCAGGCTGACATGGGATTGGGTAGGGGGATGCAGCCCGTTTCCTACCACCGTCACCGGTTTCCGCCTCAGATCATCAAGCAGGCTGTTTGGCTCTACCTGCGATTCACATTGAGCTATATGTGTCTGCTCCGTTGTCGGGCCCACATCCGCCTTGGCACGTCTTTTCGACGTTCTGCTTCCTGTCGCGGCTGGGATGTTCGGATTGGAGGTCAGATCGATACTGACGCTCCCTTTCGCAAGAGTTCTTCTTGCGGATTTTCCTGAAAAGGGAATACGGAAGAGAGCTTGTGGCAAAATCCTTCAGCATTCCAGCAAGTAGGTGCTTCATACTCTGTGGGTTTGGGAATATGCCGTACGGGAATCGCGGGGAATCAAGAAATGAAAATCTTCATCAGCGCGGATATCGAAGGCTGCGCGGCGATCACGAGTTGGGATGAAGTCCATAAAGGACACACCGAATATCAAGAATTTCGTGAGCAGATGACTTCTGAAGTGATTGCTGCCTGTGAAGGGGCCCGCGCTGCCGGTGCCACTGACATCTTGATCAAGGATGCCCATGAGAGCGGTTGCAATCTGATTGTCTCGCGGCTGCCGGATTATGCCCGGATCGTTCGAGCCTGGAGTGGTCACCCGTACGTGATGATGTTTGGGTTAGATCGCAGCTTCGATGCGGCTCTCTTCATCGGCTATCACGATGCGGCAGGCTCCGACACCAACCCGCTTGCCCATACGATGAACGACAGGATCGCGAGGCTTTCGATCAATGGCGAGCTTTCATCGGAACTTACGGTCAACGCCTATACGGCGGCCATGAACAGCGTGCCGCCTGTTTTTCTTTCGGGGGATCGGGGCATCTGTGCCGCGGCGGAGCGGTTAGTGCCTGGCATGAAGACCATCGCCGTCAGCGAGGGTTTCGGGCGAGCCACCGTCTCGATCGCTCCTACAAGAGCCGTCCGGATGATCCGTGATGGTGTCGAAGAGGCGCTGACCCGAGATCTCTCAAGATGTGCCCTCACGCTCCCCGAGTGGTTCGAGATCGTGATCGAGTTCAACAATGCCAGCGATGCCTATCGTTCCAGCTTCTATCCAGGTGTCGAACATCCCAAAGCTTGCACGCTGCGCTTCGTCTCGAATGATTATTTCGAGGTCTTGAGAGCGATCCGCTACATCACGGTGTAATCAGGGCGCTTTGTGCACCCGCAACCCGCCAGAATTGATCGACGATTGGGCGCGTCCGGTGGACGTGCCGGTAGAGGCGGATCTCGATAGTGAGTGACCAGGCCGGGTCCTTGCTGGCGTGCGCGAGAGTGCCATCGGCCAGCTCCGACTGGACGAGACTCAAGGGTAACCATGCAACGCCCCAGCCAGCGATCGCCATGGCCTTGTGGCCGATGGAGATGGTGTTCTCGTGTACCACCTGCTTGTCCAGCGGGGGGCGGTTGGCGAAGAGTTTGGTCAAAGCAACGCCGAAAAAAGAGAACTCTCCGTAGCTGAGAAATGGCACGGCCGTCCGGGTCTCGATGGCTCGGTCGAGTATGGATCCGTCCGGATGCGGGCGTGAGACCGGCAGCACCTCCTCGGTACCGAGTACGAGATAAGGAAATCGCGTCTGGTCGAGCAGGAACGGCACGGAGGCGTGGGCGTAGGTCAGCAGGAAATCGCAGTCTCCTTCAACGAGGGATGCGATGTTGTCCTCGATGCCGCCCTTGTCTGGGCTGAGATAGGAGCTGAACGGCGGCAGTGCCTTTTGTATCGATTGCAGCCATCCGGGAAAGAAGGTGACCGTCAACGTGTGAAGCGCCGAGAATGTCAGGCGATGCTGCTCGGGGGCAAGGGTCGGACGCAGAGCGGTGCGATGTCCATTCCACTCGCGCACAGCCTGTTCTGCGACCGGCAGAAAGCGTTTGCCCTCATGCGTGAGTTCGGATGGGAAGATGGCACGATTGATAAGCGTGACGCCCATCCAATCCTCCAGCTGCCGGATTCTCCGGCTGAAGGCGGGCTGCGAAACTCCGCGCAGGGAAGCCGCCTTCGAGAAGCTCAAATGCTCGGCGAGACAGCAGAAATCCTCGAGCCATTTGAGCTCCATGATCCCCTCATCCTTTTTTAGGAATGGTTCGGCGAACGAAATTTTCTATCATTATGCAATTTCTGCATCATGCTCAGAGAAACATGGCATTAGCAATGTACGATTCCTCTTACTAGCGTTCGCGGCAAGCCTCATCCTTCAAGGGGAAAAGCGTTGTCGAGAACGATCTTCATCAATGGGCGCTATGTGCCGGAATCAGAGGCACAGATCTCGATTTTTGACCGTGGTTTTCTGTTTGGCGACGCCATCTACGAAGTGAGCGCCGTGATTGGCGGCCGCATGATCGACAACGATCTTCACCTGGACAGGCTTGAACGCTCCCTGCGCGAACTCGGCATTCCGATGCCTTTGTCGAGAGACGAGATCCTCGCGATGCAGAAGACCCTGATCGTGCGCAACGAGCTCGATGAAGGCGTCGTCTATCTGCAGGTGACGCGTGGAAGCGAGGACAGGAGCTTCGATTACAGTGACACTCTGGAGCCGAACTTCGTTGCCTTCACACAGGTGAAGAGGCTGCTGGACACAAAGGCGCTCAAGGATGGCGTCAAGGTCGGATTGGTCGACGACATTCGGTGGGGTCGTCGCGATATCAAGACGACGATGCTCCTGGCCCAAGTGCAGGCGAAGCGACATGTCAAGCCGAAGGGATGTGCCGAGGCGTGGATGCTGCAGGACGGTTTCATCACCGAGGGCGCCTCCTCGACGGCTTTCATCGTCACCCAGGCCGGCAAGATGGTGACCAGGCCGAACTCACAGGCGACCCTGCCGGGATGTACCCGGCGCGCCGTACTGCAGGTGGCGGCTGATCACGGACTACAGGTTGAAGAACGCCTGTTCACCGCAGACGAGGCTTACCTCGCACGCGAAGCGTTTCTCACAAGCGCCTCAAGCCTCGTTACGCCGATCATCGAGATTGCCGGTCATCGGATAGGGGAGGGGAAGCCCGGTCCGATCACGCGCCGCATTCAACAGATCTATCTGGAACTCGCACTCAACCAAGGCGCAGTCTAGTAGGTAACGCCATCAGAGAACCAAAGGGGACTAAGATAATGAAATTCAAAACCATCAAGACCGCCCTGCTTGCCTCGGCGCTCACGGTCATGGCGGGCGGCATCGCTTCCGCCGAGACGGTCGGCTACGGCAAGTGCGAGCTGACTGGTAAGAAGGGCTCGCACGCGATCACGCCGGCCGTGCCAGGTCAGTTCACCGTGATCATCAACCTACCTGCAGTCGGCCAGTTCAACGGCGACACGCCGGAAGCCATCCGCGATGGCTACGAGTTCTGCATGGCTGTCAACGTCGCCCACCGCCTGGGTCTCGACAAGGTCAAGCTCGTCAATGCCTCCTTCGATTCCATCGTCGCGGGTCAGAACAAGGATTTCGATATCGCCCTGGCGCTGATCTCGGTGACCGAGCCGCGCAAGAAGGTGGTCGATTTCTCGACGGTCTATATGAACTCGAGCTACGGCGTCGCCACTAAGGCGGATGCGAACGTCAGCGAAACCTCGGTGAAGACCGGCCGAGTCGGCGTGCAAGCCGGCACGACGCTGGTGCCTTTTGCCCAGGAAACCCTGAAGGCTTCCAAGGTCGACGTGTATGATGACACCGCCTCCATGTTCACGGCGGCTGCCGCGGGCAAGGTCGATGCCGTCATGACGGATCTCAGCATCGTTCTCGGTCAGGTCGCGAACTCCAAAGGCAGGCTGAAGGTTGTCGGACAGTATCCCAGCGGTGGCCAGACGGCAGGTATTTATCCCAAGGGGTCGGCCAGCAAGCCGGTAATCGACGCCGTCATCCAGGAGTTGAAGGACGACGGCACTCTGAAGAAGCTTGAAGCCGCTTATCTTCTCCCCTCTTGGGGCGGGGTCTCGCCGGATAGCGTCCCGACCTGGAAGTACTGAGATAGGTATCTGATTCTATGAACAAGCTGGCTGTTCAGGCCAATGTCGAGCGCGCCAATCAATGGCGCGCTCGTAGCAAGGTTCGCGCCTATGGCGCTCAGACCTGGGCCGCACTCTCGATCAACGCGATCACGTTCGTGGCTGTGGTCGCCACGGTCATCTCCATCGCGCAATTCATGGTCCAGGAAGGATGGGCTCTACTGCCCGTCTGGATCGCCGGAATCGTTCCTGCGGTACTGTCCCTCCTTGTCGTGATGCTTGCGGCGCAGGCAAGCCGGCTCTCGATGAGAGCCAAGGTCTCGACGGATATTTACGAGGCTCGGGCCTTGGGTGCCAAAGCGTCGGAGATGTCCTGGAAGGCAGTATCCTATTCCATCGCCTTCCTGATCCTGTGCGCACTCGCCTGGTTCATGGTGGTGAACGATGCCGCTGTCAGCCGCACGTTCTTCGACATGGAGTTGATTGTTCGTTCCGCAACGACGGTTCTCAAGGCCTTCGGAACCAACGTGCTCATCTTCGCCGTCTCAGCGGCTTTGATTCTTGTCTGGGCTCTCGTGGTCGCCATCGCCCGCACCCTGCCAGGCGAGGCGGGCCGCCCGATCCGCACTATCGCCATTATCTACAGCGATCTCTTCCGCGGGCTGCCGGCCATCATCACCATCTATCTCATCGGCTTCGGATTACCACTCACGAACCTGCCTATCCTGAAAGATCTCTCCTCCAACGCTTACGCGATCATTGCGCTGACACTCACCTATGGTGCCTACACCTCCGAGGTCTACCGCGCAGGCATAGAGAGCGTTCATCCCAGCCAGATTGCAGCTGCACGCTCGCTGGGGCTCTCCTATTTCAGGACCATGCGATACGTGATCGTCCCACAGGCGGTTCGCGGTATCATTCCGCCGCTGATGAACAACTGCATCAGCCTTCAGAAGGATACGGCGCTCGTCGCCATTATCGGAACGATCGACGCCTTCAATCAATCGAAGATTATTGCTAGCAATAATTTCAATCTCTCGGCGGTGACCACGGTTGCCATCATCTTCATCCTGATCACGATTCCGCAGGCCCGTTTCGTGGACAAGCTCATCGAGCGTGATCGCAGCAAGCGGCGGTCCGGCTAGCTTTCAAACTGAAGCGACAACCGAATTGCGGAAGGGGAACTACCATGGCACTCGTTGAGATAGACAAGGCCTACAAGCACTATGGCAGCTTGGTCGTGCTGAACGGCCTCTCCTTGAACATTGAGGAGCATCAGGTCGTTTGTTTGATTGGACCTTCAGGCTGTGGCAAGTCCACGTTGCTTCGTTGCATCAACCGACTCGAGACCATCCAGGAAGGCGAGATTCGCCTGCACGGCGACCGCATCACCGGGCCGGGAGTGGACCTCGATGTGCTTCGCCGGGAAATCGGTATCGTCTTCCAAGGCTACAATCTGTTCCCGCACATGAGCGTGATCGAGAATATCACGCTCGGTCCTCTCAAAGTGCTGGGGGTGGATCGAAGCGAAGCCCGCGACAAGGGAATGGCACTTCTGTCCCGCATCGGTTTGGCACATAAGGCAGACGAATTTCCCGACCGCCTTTCGGGTGGGCAGCAGCAGCGTGTAGCCATCGTGCGTGCATTGATGATGGATCCTGCGCTCCTCCTCCTCGACGAGATCACATCTGCGCTCGATCCGGAGCTCGTCTCGGAGGTGCTCGATATCGTGCGCGATCTCGCGGCTAAGGGCATGACGATGGTACTCGCCACCCATGAAATGGGCTTTGCCCGTGAGGTCGCCGACAAGGTGTGCTTCCTGCAGGAAGGAGTTGTCTACGAAGAGGGGCCTCCCGCCCAGATATTCGGCAATCCGCAGGGCGAGAGAACTAAGGCATTCCTCAAGAGGATCATCGACGCGGGGCGTCTTTGAAGCCCATCGTTGTACGCCGGAGCAGTGATGAGCCGAACAGTCAACGGTTCCGATCTGGTCTCTGGGATTCTACCGCAGGGTACACAGAATACGATTACGGATGTGCCTGGGGTCCAAGTCGGGCATTGGGCTCCGATGTGCCACAGTGGAGGTGTTGATCAGCACTTGAAGGAATGCGTCCATGGGAGAAGGTAGCACAATCGGAGTGGATCTGGCGAAAAGCGTGTTCCAGGTGCATGGAGCCGATGCATCCGGAGCGGTCCTGTTCCGCAGGAAGCTGCGGCGGCACCGGGTCCTTACTTTCTTCGCGGCCCAGCTGCGGTGCACGGTAGCGGTGGAGGCCTGCGGTGGCTCGCATCACTGGGCGCGCGAGACCGGCGGATCTGTTGCAAACTCGCTTTTTACTTGTGGTCCCCAATTGAGTTTCGAAGGCCCGCTGCTGAAAGGTCAACGACTTCAAGAGCTCGCCACGGTGCCAAAACGGCACCTGAAGTGACTATACTCGAACTTTGCGACAGATCCGATATAGAAGAGATCGGTCCCGCCGAGGCGGGCGATATCGATCTGGGATCCCGACCTCTACGATCAGGCCGTTTCGATCGTCCTCCGGCACAAGAAGGCATCGACCTCGTATATTCAGCGCCGCCTGCAGATCAGCTACAACCGCGCCGCTCCCATTCTGGAGCGGATGGATAAGGAAGGAGTTGTTGGTCCAGCCAATCACGCCGGAAAAGAGAAAATCTGATCGAGCCCAACAGCTTTGACAACTAAGGCGGCCTCCGACCCGTCGGCACCCGCTTGACGGGTCATCATTTAAACCGAATTTCATCTCGGCTTGGCTCGAACATTATAATGCAGCGCGCAACCTCGGTCCTTGAGGCCCGAGGTTCACTTAACTTGATATGAAAACAGTGTACGAAATTCGTGCTACGCTTGGTCGAACCGCAATGATAGGATATTGGGCGAGCCACTCCTTATAGGGATACTCCTCAACACAGGAGGCTCCTTTACGTCCTTTTAATAAGAATTGTCACTTGGCACCATCCTGGATTCTTATTTTCAGCGCATTTATAGCTGTTGCAGCAACCGCCGGCGCCACGGCTTTCATCCTGCGTGGCTACACCGATGATGTCGCTCAGGCCAAGAAAGATTTGACAAATCTTGCCCTAGCCCTTGCCGGACCGACCGATGAGGCGCTTCAGGCAATTGAAGCCCTACAAAAGGTCATATTTGAACGCCTAAATAAATCGGGCATTCTTACAGGGGAGGATTTTCGCAAGGTTGGAGCCAATCGCACCATTTATGAAATCCTTGCCGCGAAGGCAGGGGAGTTACCCCAGGTCAACTCCCTAACAATTATTGATGAAGCTGGCATAGTAATCGCCACGTCAAAACGATGGCCAATTCCCAATGATATTTATGTTGCTGATCGTGCATATTTTCAGTCGCTTTCATCTGACCCACAATTACAAATTTACGTCAGTGAGCCCTTAGTCGCACGCATTACTGGTAAAAAAGCAGTCATATTTGCCCGTAAAATCACTGATATTAACGGTGGTTTCATAGGCGTTATTGTTGCTAGCATCGATCTTCGGCATTTCGATAATATCTGCCGCAATCTTGTTCAGGCGCCAACAGTTTCAATTGGCTTGTATAGGTGCGATGGCGTCTTCCTGGCGCAACTATTCAATCAGGGATTGAGCTTTTCCAAAAATAACACCGATCGATGTTCGGAAATTACCAGGCAGATTCTGGATGACGGCAAAAGTGTTTCAAGCTTTACTAGTCCGATGGATCGCAGGGAGCGGATCGTCGCTGTTCAGTCGCTCGACCATTACCCTGTCTGCGTCGTTGTCAGCGAAGCCGCGCCTAATATCTTCTCGGGGTGGCGCATCGAATCCGCCCTCATCGGAGTAATCGCACTTCTGATGAATCTCGCCATCGGTATCGCCGGCTTTATGGGGCTCAAACAGCTCAGAGACAGTCTTGTTCGAGTCGAAAGCGAGAGTTTTCTTGCGAGGCACGATGTCCTGACTATGCTTCCAAACCGCCTCCTGTTTCAGGAAGAGATGGAACAGGCCATCAGTCAGATGAGAAAAACGAAGAAGCAGTTTGCCGTTCTGCTTCTCGACCTAGGTGGTTTCAAAGAGATCAATGACACCTACGGGCATCCAGTCGGCGATCTACTTTTGAAGGCTGTCGCAGGCAGACTCCAGAGAACCGTCAGAAAGGTGGACTTCGTCGCCCGCGTGGGTGGCGATGAATTCGCCGTCATTCATCACGACATCGAAAATCGTCAAGACACTTCTGAACTTGCCGATCGCCTTATCGCAGAGATGTATAAGCCGTTCGAAATTGCTGGAAAGAGATTGTCGATTTCCGCAAGCATCGGCGCCGCAATGGCACCTGAACATGGTCTGAACCTCAATGACCTCTTGAGAGCCGCGAATATCGCTCTTTACGCAGCAAAGTCTGATCCGAAGGATGACTTTCGTTTTTACGACGCGAAGATGAACGACCAGCGCCTCGCCCAGAAGGCTTTTGAAGACGATCTCCGTCACGCGGTCGACAATAACGAATTCGAGGTTTTCTATCAGCCGATCCTGGAGCTGCATACCGATCAGATCTGGGGCTTTGAAGCCCTTGTGCGGTGGAAGCATCCGAAAAAGGGGTACATTCTCCCAGCGAGTTTCATTCCCCTAGCGGAAGAGACCGCTCTTATCGGGCCGTTGGGCGATTGGGTTCTTCAGGAGGCATGTAGCACGGCCGTCAAATGGCCGTCGCCTTTCAAGGTAGCCGTCAACCTGTCTCCTGCACAGTTCAAGACCCGCGATATTCTTGCTAGTGTCAAACAGGCCCTTAGCGAATCCTCCTTACCTCCGGAACGCCTCGCTCTTGAAATAACCGAAACGGTGTTGCTTGATCAGACCGTCAACACCACGCTTCGTGAGATTAAGAAGCTTGGTGTGTCGATCTCGCTGGACGACTTTGGAACAGGCTATGCCTCGCTGAGCTATCTTCGAAGCTTCCCATTCGACAAAATTAAGATCGACCGCTCCTTTGTCAGCGAGATGTTGCAGGCTCCAGACAGTCGCGCCATCGTCCGCGCAACGCTTGCTCTCGCCAGGGATCTCAAGATGACAACGACCGCGGAAGGCGTCGAAACCCAAGCACAGCTACGTGCCTTGACGGAAGCTGGAGCCACGCAGGCTCAAGGATATGTTATTTCTGAGCCCTTGCCTGTCGACAAGGTCTTGCCGTTTGTCGAAGCACATAACGCCCGTCGACGAGGTGTTTCGGACACGCTTGGCGCCACTACACCGCTTCCCCTCCGGAAAGCACTTGGCTGAGGCTAGACGCCGGATAGTCCGGTCTTCAAATAATCTAGAATTGGCAGCAGATAAGCCTCTCGAGTCTTCTCTGGCGTATTTTGACCAGTTCGAAGGGACCGGCTAGTAGGCACGACCAAGTGCTGCTGGATTTGTTGCAGCATGGTGTCTTCCGCACAGGGAGACGCTTCCGATGCGATTACTCTCGCCCGACTGATTGAGAACCGGCGTGAGTCCCAGGGCTGGGCCGACTGCCTTCGAATTCTTGAACCGGGCCAGAATGTCGATTGTCGCTTGGGAGGCCAACGACACCACCGGGTCAACACCGGGAATGGTCATCAGGCGCCGACAGACCTTATCATCCCGGATGGTCGCCAGCACTTTGCGGTGAAGCGTAGCCAAGCGCTCCCGCAGGCTCTGACGGGCCTCGAGCAGGCAAGCCATGATCTCAGCAAACTCCGGCAATCCGGCCGCAGCCAGCCCGCTGTAGAGCCACTGCGACAGCGGGCTGGCTGCGAGCCCGACCCGCTCGAGCCGCCAAGCGGGATCCCGCAGCACCTGCACCAAGTCATCTGGATGGCTGATCACCTTCATATAGCTACGGTATTACGCTTCTTTGCGTGGTCCGACTTGTGTGCCCAGCTACCACGTCCGTCTAACAACGCCTTGTAAATACAGAGTGTTTTCAATACCGGGCGGGTTTCGCTGAGGGCTGTAAAGGTTTCGAAAAAGATCAGCAACCGCGATTTTTAATGTCTGATGCCAGCTTCGCGCAAGATTGGAGGCGTAAACGAGGACGCGCGAAGTGTTTTTGGAGATCCTTGTGACGTCACCCGTCTATCTGTTCGACCTGGCATCGCGGCAAGCGCAATGGCTCGCTGTGCGCCAGTCGACCATTTCCGGTAATATAGCGAATGCGAACACCCCTGGATTTCGCGCCCGGGACGTTGAGCCGTTTACAGACGTTCTAGACAAGACGAAGCTCGCGATGGTTGCGACCAGCGCACAGCACATCGGCTTCGATGCTCGCCATGTCGAAGGCACAAAGGTCAAGAAGTCGGACACCTGGGATACCGTCTATTCCGGAAATTCGGTCAGCCTTGAGCAGGAATTGACGAAATCGGGCGAGGTCGCTCGCCAACACTCCCTCAATACAAGCGTCGTGAAGTCGTTTCATCGCATGCTGATGTCGGCAGTAAGGACTGGATCATGATTGACCCGCTGGTTGCTTCCTCGCGGCTCTCCGGCGCCGGACTTGAAGCGCAGTCCATGCGTCTTCGGGTCGTGTCGGAAAACGTTGCAAACGCTAACTCGACCGGTCGAACCCAGGGATCTGATCCGTATACGCGCAAAACGATCACATTTAAGAGCCAGCTCGAGCGTGCTTTGGGCGCAGCGTCTGTCTCGGTGAAGTCCATCGGCGGGGACTCCGCTCCGTTTCCTATGCAGTATGATCCGGGAAATCCGGCGGCGGACGACAAGGGCATGGTCAAGATGCCGAACGTCAACGTACTGACTGAAATGACTGATATGCGCGAGGCCAACAGGTCTTATGAGGCGAACCTGCAGATGATCAAACAGGCGCGCTCCATGATCTCGGCGACCATCGATTTGCTTAGAGGCTGACCATGATTAATTCCATCTCTTCAATTACATCAGCGATTGATCGGGTCGGCGGCACGACTTCCTCGCAGTCTGCAGCTAGCATTCAGAACATGTCCACATCGGGCATCGGGGGTGCTTCGTCCGTAAGCTTCAGCGATATGATGGCTCAGGTGGCAAACACGACCATCGATACCATCAAAGCTGGTGAGGCGGCTTCAATCTCCGGCATTCAGGGTAAGGCCTCGGTTCAGCAGGTTGTCGAGGCTGTAATGTCGGCCGAACAGGCGCTCCAGACCGCAATCGCAATCCGCGACAAGGTTGTTGGCGCGTATCAAGAAATCTCGCGTATGGCGATCTAAGGAATATCTCATGAGAGCTCTTGCAATCGCTGCGACTGGCATGAATGCTCAGCAGCTTAATGTCGAAGTTATCGCGAACAACATCTCGAACGTGAATACGACGGGCTTCAAGGCCGCGCGGGCGGAATTCACCGACCTGCTCTACCAAGCTGAACGGTCTCAGGGGATCCCAGCACAAACCGGCGAGGCTCCTGTCCCCGAAGGGGCTATGCTTGGACTTGGTGTCCGGACCGCCGCTATCCGCAATCTGCATCGTCAGGGATCGCTTGCCAATACGTCCAACAAGTTTGATTTGGCCCTGAACGGCCGCGGCTGGTTCCAGGTCGATGCGCCGGGCGGCGAGACGATTTATACCCGCGCCGGATCGTTCAATACGAACAATAACGGCCAGCTCGTCACCATTGACGGCTATACCCTCCAGCCGGCGATCATCATCCCGGCCAATACTGTTGACGTGACGATCAATGAGTCTGGCGAAGTTTTTGCCAAAATCGATGGTCAGACGGCTCCTCAGCAGATTGGTCAGTTGACCCTCGCCAATTTTGCAAACGATGCTGGTCTTGAGCCGATCGGCAATAATTTCTACCGGGAGACGCTCTCTTCCGGAGCGCCGGTTGCAGGCGTAGCCGGCGACCCGGGGTTCGGCAAAATCCATCAGGGATACCTTGAATCGTCTAACGTTGATCCGATCAAGGAGATTACGAGCTTAATTTCCGCACAGCGCGCATTCGAAATGAACTCCAAGGTCATTCAGGCAGCTGACGACATGGCTGGAACGATCTCGAAGGGAATTCGGTAAGCCAAAGGCACCGGGAGAGTTTCGATGAAATTATATCTTAAAGTCGTCATTGCTGCAGCATGCGCTATTATCGACGCTCAAGCAGCGACGGCTGATGATCGAATTCTCCCGGTTCCATCCGTTACGATCTATCCCGGCGATGTCATCGACGAGTCGATGATCAAGGATCGACCCTATCCCGAAAATTACCGGTTCAGGACGTCGGTGGTCGAGTCGCCGCGTGTCCTGATCGGTAAGACGGTCAGGAGAACTCTGGTGCCCGGCGAGGCGATTCCGATGAACTCGATCGATGACCCGCGTGTCGTTACGCGCGGTGTTCCGACGACGGTTGTTTTTGAGGAAGGTGGTTTGTCGATCACCGGCATAGGCACGCCTCTTCAATCAGGAACCGTCGGACAGAGTATCCAGGTCAAGAATATCGACAGCGGAAGAACCATTATTGGCCGGGTCGAAGCCGACGGCAGAATCCGGATTGGTGTGCACTAAATGTTTCGCTTTATTGCTTTTTTCATTGCGGCCTTTCTCATTTCACCGTCGATTGCTGCCACGCGCATTAAGGACGTTGCTGCGGTACAAGGCGTCCGCGACAATCAGCTGATCGGGTATGGCCTGGTTATGGGGCTTCAAGGAACAGGTGACACGCTAAGGAACTCCCAATTTACCGAGCAGTCGCTGCAGTCGATGCTTGATCGAATGGGGGTGAACGTTCGCGACCTTAACCTGAGAACCAGAAATGTTGCAGCGGTCATTGTGACTGCGGATCTTCCGCCATTCGTGGGGACAGGTTCTCGCATCGATGTGACCGTTACATCAATGGGTGATGCGACCTCCCTCAAGGGCGGAACTTTGATGCTCACTGCTTTGCAGGGAGGCGACGGGCAGGTATATGCGGTAGCCCAGGGCGGAATCGCGGTGTCGGGATTCTCGGCGCAGGGGCAGGCTGAAACGCTTACTTCGGGCGTTGCGACAGCAGGTCGAATCCCCAATGGAGCTTTGATCGAAAAAGAAGTGGCTGGCAGTGCCAGGGAATCCAGTTCGATGACCCTCGAATTGAAGAATCCGGACTATAAGACAGCGACCCTGATCACAGATGCGATCAATGCTTATTCGCAGCAGCGTTACGGTATGCGCGTGGCTTCCCCTCGCGACTTCCGATCCGTTGTTCTTAAGAGGCCGAATAATGTCGGTTCAACGCGCTTTATCGCGGAGCTCGGGGATCTACGTGTTCAGCCGGATACGCCGGCGAGGATTGTCGTCGATCAGCGCACTGGAACCGTTGTGATCGGCAAGAACGTCCAAAT
Organism: Microvirga sp. 2TAF3; assembly: GCF_052114965.1. Taxonomy (NCBI): domain Bacteria; kingdom Pseudomonadati; phylum Pseudomonadota; class Alphaproteobacteria; order Hyphomicrobiales; family Methylobacteriaceae; genus Microvirga; species Microvirga sp. 2TAF3. The sequence goes on from NZ_JBFRFT010000016.1 coordinate 77,872, forward strand.
CTCTACGGTTGCGATCACGCACGGGAATCTGACGATCCGCGTGACCGAGAGTCCGGTTGTGTCTCAACCGGATCCGTTTTCCGACGGGAATTCAGTCGTTGTTCCGCGGACGACGATTACCGCGACCGAAGAGCGGGTACCTCTCGCGATCGTCGGTGGGTCGGATCTGCAGACCCTTGTGAAGGGCCTCAACCAGATGGGTCTGAAGCCTACGGATGTGATCGCTATCCTTCAGGCCGTTAAGACAGCTGGATCATTGCAAGCTGAACTGGTGATTCAATGACCGCTTTGAAATCAAAGTCACGGCTAATCCAAACAATGAGTCTCTGCCTAGCGCTATTGTGCGTCTCCGGTTGGGCCTTAGCCCAAGGGCCGGCCCGCAAGGCAGCGGAACCCAAGGCGCAGGAGAGCAAGGTCGTCGAGCCGACGCGCCAAGAAGCAAAACCGACTCAGTATTGCGAGAATATTGCCGATGCTGCTGCGGATGCCCGTTTTGTCCTTCAGAAGGAAGCGTTGGCAAAGACCGAGAAAGAGATTGAAGGTCGCATTAAAGTGCTCGAAGCCAAGCGGGCCGAGTACGAGGAATGGCTGGCAAGGCGCAACGAATTCCTTGCCAAGGCGGATGAAACGATGGTTTCGATCTATGCCCGCATGCGTCCGGATGCTGCCGCCGTGCAGCTTGCAAATATGCACGACGATATCGCTGCGGCGATCCTCACGAAGTTGAATCCGCGCGTATCCAGCGCGGTCCTGAATGAGATGGAGCCGGCGCGAGCCGCCCAACTGACAAATGTGATTATCGACGCGCCGAAGCGCACCAAAGCGAATGAGAAATCATAATGCACCGCTTGTTTATCGTTGCGACATTTCTTGCCCTCGGAGCTTGCGCGACGCGCCCGGAAGATATCGGCCGGGAGCCGGGTATGACGCCCGTTGGAGCGGGCTTGGCGGTTCAGAGACAGGGAGTGCCGCATGTCTTCAATACATCGGAACGAAGCTCCCCGGGGTCGACCTGGAGCAATGCGAGTGCCGACCTTTTCACCAGCGCGCGGGCTAAGCGGGTTGGCGATATTGTCACGGTGAACATCCAGATCGATGACAAGGCAGAGTTTGAGAATGCCAGCGACCGGCACAGATCGTCCAAGATCAACGCTGGGCTGGACTATGCATTCTCTTTCAAGGGTTGGAATGCTGATGGTACCGGCGACGTCGGTTTGAAATCATCTTCGTCATCTGATGGTCGTGGGACGATTGACCGCTCCGAGAAACTCCGGCTTTCGGTTGCGGCTGTCGTTACCGAGGTACTTCCCAACGGAAACGTCCTGATCAGCGGATCTCAGGAAGTGCGGGTCAACTTTGAAGTGAGGGTCTTGAATATCGCTGGCATTGTGCGGCCTGGCGATATTTCGAAGAAGAACACCATCAGCTATGACAAGATTGCTGAAGCACGTGTTTCCTACGGTGGCCGCGGCCGGATTATGGAAGTCCAGCAGCCGGCGTATGGCCAGCAGATCTTTGACGCGATTACGCCATTCTAACCTCGGGAGTGTGATCCCATGGCTGACAAACAAGTGAAGGCACTGGCGGGTCCGGCCGAGAGAGGCGGGGTGGGGATTAATTTTCGCTGGCTATCTACCGTGGTTGTTCTAACCCTTTTGGCGATCGGGCTTGGTGGTGGCTTTGGCCTTTTGATGATCTCGAACATCGAAAAGATGGTGTTGGCAAAGCACCAGGCAGCGGCTGAAGCTAATAAGACTACGACGAGCCCGTATTCGGGCGATATTTCCTTGAAACGAGTGGCGCCGGTTGTGACCAATCTCGGCGGTTCACAATCGGACTGGGTTCGCATCGAGTCCTCGATCGTGTTCAAGAACACAACAACCAAGAATCCGGACGTGCTGGCGGCGGAGACACGCCAGGATCTGCTGGCGTATCTAAGGACCGTTTCGGTGGCGCAGATTCAGGGGCCCAGCGGGTTGCTCCATTTGCGGGAAGATTTGAATGAGCGGGTTCGGCTGAGATCAAAGGGTGATATTCAGGAATTAATCCTCGAAACCCTTGTAGTCCAGTGAGTTGAGTTAGAACTGGAGGTAGTATAGCAAATGGAGAGTGCGCAACCCGCGCTCTTTTACTCTGTTATAATACTATTTCCATTGAAAATGACATATTTCGAGTTGCCACGCCCGATGACTAAGCGAACTTTTTTTATAATGCTCTTTGCGTTGACAGCTTCGGCGGCTAACGCACAAATTGCCGGCCTAGATGCGTTGATTCCGCAGGGTGACGGGGCGGTTAGCGGACGGATTATTCAGCTCGTCACTTTAATGACCGTGCTTTCGCTCGCCCCGAGTCTCTTGATTATGGTGACGAGTTTCACGCGGTTCGTGGTGGCTTTCTCTTTCCTGCGTTCTGGACTGGGCCTTCAGAGCACACCGGCCAATCTATTCCTGATAAGTCTGTCGTTGTTTATGACATTCTTTGTCATGGCTCCGACGTTTGACAAAGCATGGCAGGAAGGCGTGAAGCCTCTTACAGAAAACCAGATTTCCGAGTCCGAAGCATTTTCGCGAACTGCGGAGCCGTTCCGTGATTTCATGCTGCAGCATGTGCGCCCGAAGGACCTCCAGACGTTCACGGATCTTGCAGCGAGCAGCTTCCCCAAGGCGGCCGAGCCTTCACCGGATGCGAAGATTGACCTTCGGGTGATTATCCCCGCTTTCATGATCTCAGAACTCCGCCGGGGATTTGAAATCGGTTTTTTGATCGCTCTACCGTTTCTCGTCATCGACATGATTGTTGCGACCCTGGTTATGTCGATGGGTATGATGATGATGCCCCCAACGGTCATATCTCTGCCATTTAAGATCCTGTTCTTCATTCTGATCGATGGCTGGAACATCCTCGTGAGCGGTCTCGTGAAATCCTATTTCTGAGACGGAGGTTTCTCTGCGCCGGAACAGTTTTCCTGATAATTTTTGGGAAACTCAAGTGCGAGCAATCCTCGCGCAAGATTGATGATGCACAAAAGGATTTCAGACTGTCCTATAAGAACAGAGATTTTTATGCCTGGTCGTCAACAAGCCGAGAGATTGTGGTTGAGCCTGATGCAGCTTGGCGCTCGTCGCCTCGCTATACTAGGGGCAATTGGCCTCGCCGTTTTCTTGGTTGTTGGTGTCGGAGCGTTTTATCTCAGCCGACCAGCGCAGGAAATTTTATATACCGGGCTCGATCGTGAGGATGTGAGCCGCATCGGCTCGGTTCTTAAAGGCGCGAACATTCCATTCGATGTGAGTTCGGATGGAACTTCGGTCTTGGTCAGCTACGGGAATACGGCGCAAGCTCGTATGCTTCTGGCTGAGAATGGACTGCCTCATAGTTCCAAGGCCGGCTACGAACTCTTCAACGATCTGGGTTCCCTGGGCCTTACGTCCTTCATGCAGGAAGTGACGAAGGTAAGGGCGCTCGAGGGCGAACTCGCGCGCACGATTCAGACAATGAAAGGAGTGCGGGCAGCACGTGTTCATATCGTGTTGCCGGACAAAGGTTCTTTCCGGCGCGAGCAACAGATGCCTTCGGCCTCGGTCGTCATTCGGACGACCCCGGCCGATGACGCGTCCTCTGCGCAGGCGATTAGGCATTTAGTCTCTGCTGCAATCCCGGGCATGAAATCGGATAAAGTTACCGTAATGAATACGGAGGGCGTCCTTCTGATGTCGGGGGATGACGCCTCGAACCTGTCCAGCGGTAAAATGGCGACCCTCGAAAAGACGGTCGGGAATGAAATTCAGGAATCGGTCCGACGCACCCTGGCCCCGTATCTCGGCGTTGGAAACTTTGAAATTAGTGTCGCCGCACGCCTGAACACGGACAAGATCAATACTAGCGAGACGATATTTGACCCGGAATCGAAGGTCGAGCGCTCCATCCGTACGGTAAAAGAGAGTGAGGCTTCTCAAAATCGGCAGGGTCAAAAGCCGACGACGGTTCAACAGAATTTGCCGGATCAGAATGTGCGTGCCGACGGGAGCGAATCGTCGAGCGAAGACAATCAGCGCCGTGAGGAGCTGACGAATTATGAAATATCATCTAAGACAGTGCAGACCGTAAGCGACGGTTATTCGATTAAGAATCTATCTGTTGCGGTGTTGGTGAACAAGGCCCGTCTTGCTGCTCTAATGGGAGATAGCGCGGCTCCGTCGGAGTTGGACGCGAAGATCATGGAGATCGAGCAGCTCGTCTCGTCAGCCGCCGGTTTCAACAAGGCTCGGGGTGATCAAATCAAGGTCGCGGCTGTTGGGTTTATTGACAGTTCGGACAGTCTACAGCCTGTTCCTGGCCAGAGCTGGAGCGAAATTGTCGGCCGCCAGCTTGGGACCGTGATCAATGCGCTGACCATTCTGGCGCTTTGTGTCCTGATGATCTGGTTTGGTTTGCGCCCGGCCGTCAAGATGCTGTTAGCGCGTCAGCAGGCTGAGATTGAACAGCGGAAAGAAGAAGCTGCGGCAATTGCAGCTCGTGAGCAGGCAGAGGTTCTGGCTCTGCAGGCCGCGGAAATCGAAGCGGAGCGCCAGGCGAGGCTTGAGGCGGATCTGATGCCGAATCTTATTGAGCGAAATACGCCTCAGCGGAAACTGGAGCATATTGTCGACCTTAACGAGGAACAGGCGGCATCGGTTCTCAGGCAATGGCTTATGCAGTCGGAGGCTGCGTAAATGGCCTCGCTTTCGACTCTCTTGAGGGATTTTTCTGAACAGGACGAGAAGGTGAGCCCGGTATCCGGTGCCAACCCGTTCGCATCGCTTCGAAAGGTCAGACTTCGTAATCCGGTCGAAGGCGAGGTGCTGCCGGAGCCGAATCCTTCACAAGGGTCTGTTCCGGACTCTGTCGATCATCACGCTGAGGCGATCAGGGCAGCCGTAGAAGCTGCCTGTGCAGAAGAAAGAGAAGCTGCCGAGAACCGTTTGATTGAAGCGTTGGAGGCGCAGAAAGCGCGGTTCGAAGAGAAATTTCAAGCTGAGCGCGAAGCTTGGACCTTGAAAGAGAGCGGCGTTATTGCGGAACGTTTTGGCGCGGCCTTGGTGGATCTTGAAAACGTCCTCTCGGAGCGCATTGCGAACGTTCTAAGGCCTGTGATGCTTACATCGTTGCGAGATAAAAGCATCGCTGCGACGAAAGCTGTGCTGTCCTCATTTCTGTCGGAGACATCGTCGCGGATGATCAAAATTCAGGGGCCGACGGATTTGTTGGATGATATCCGGAAGTCTCTAGGCGATCAGGCCGCCGCTTTTGAATTTGTCAAGGCTGAGACGGTAGACGTGTCTATCGTCGCCGATGATATCTTTATTGAAACTCAGCTGACTTCGTGGGCCGAACAATTGGCAGCGACCGGCAACCCCGAGTGATTCATGTCCACTGATAAACAGGAAATCATTATTGTTCGGCGCTCGGGCGATGAAGAAGAAGTCGTAAAGGGCGGCGTCTGGAAGATCGCTCATGCCGACTTCATGACGGCGATGATGGCTTTCTTTCTGGTGATGTGGCTTATCAGCCAAACGGACCAGAGCACCCGATCGAGCGTTGCGAACTATTTTAATCCGGTGCAGTTGGCTGAAACGACGCCCAACAAAAAAGGCCTCGACGAGCCCCAGAACATACCTCCCGACGGGAAACCCGAATCCGAGAAACCAGGCCAGGAAAAAGGTAGCGGTGAGGGGGCGGGTGGTAAATCTCACCAGCTTCAGAAGCCAAGGTTCAAGGAAGGTGCCTTGTTCCAGGATCCGTATGCGGTTCTGGCGCGGATCTCGGCCGAGATCGAGGCCCGTCCCCAGGACTCTCTGGGAGCCGACGTTACGCCTGGCGAGAGTGACGTTCCGGGTTTGACATCCGGTGAGGCTTACCGGGATCCATTTGATCCCTTGTATTGGCAGGTATCGCCCGTAACCGAGCTTAAGACTGAAACTCCACCCAGGCCAGGAACAGCCCCGACACCCGTCAAGGGCGGCATCGACGCGCTCGCGCCAAACTCGCGCAAGGAGAAGGCTCAGTCTGGAAGTGGTACTTCCAGAACCGCGCCAGCGAGTGTGATATCGGAAGGCGCACAGAAGCCGGAGGACAAGGCTCAGTCTTCGGATGAGGGTGGGGCGCTCAATGGGGTGACTGGCGCTGACTCGGACCGCAAGATCGCTGAACTCAAGAACCAGATCGTCGAAGCGGTTCATCCCCAAAAGGACAGGTCCGCGGCTCCTCAGATCGAGGTCCGTCGTACCGGCGCTGGCACATTGATCAGCCTAACGGACGATTTAAATTTCAGCATGTTTGCTGTCGGCTCTGCTGAACCGCACGGGAAAGTGGTTAAGGCCATGGAGAAGATTGCAAAAATCCTCCAGGCCCGCACCGGAAAGATCGTAATCCGTGGTCATACCGACGGACGGTCTTTCAAGTCAGAGAATTATGACAACTGGAGACTGTCGCAGGCTCGCGCACAAATGGCGCTCTACATGCTGGTTCGCGGCGGTCTATCAGAGAACCGGATTGTTCGCATTGAAGGTCATGCTGATAGAGATCCTCGGAACGCGTCGAACGTTAATGCCGACGAAAATCGGCGCATCGAGATCCTTATTCAGGAGTAATTGATGTGAAGGTCCTGTCGCGTCTGGTTCTAGCTACTGCGGCCTTGCTATCGGCGGGAAAAGCGCTAGCCGAGCCACAAGGCTCAGCAACATACGTCGAGCCTGTGATCTCGCAGCCTATGCAGATGACGCGGACGCTGCAATTGATGCAGGATCAAATAGCTATGGGGTCGACTGACGCTCATGTGGGTCAGCGCGGGCTCCTGACGATTCTTGATGACCGTTTCATGTCTCTCGATGACACAATATGGAAAGATTCTCGCAACGCGCGTGCCGCGGTTATCTTTGTATTGAGCGGCGGTAGCCCAAAGTTTCTCAGGAAACTGCTTTCTCCAAGACTAATCGAAATGGAGGACCTGCCCCTTGTTGAAGGCGCGCTCGCGTATGTGGAGGGCCGAGAGGAAGAGGCCAGGGCTTCTCTGATGCCAATCAATGCTGCCTTGTTGCCGGTTACATTAGGTGCTCAGATTGCTCTTGTACAATCGGCGCTGGCTGTTCGCACGGATCCAGTGAAGGCGATGGAACTGCTCGACCTTGTCCGCTTGCAGGCTCCCGGGACACTCCTCGAGGAAGCAGCGCTTCGTAGGCAAGTCTTTATTGCGAGTCAGATCGACGACGATCGTAAATTCGAATTGCTGGTGAGCGATTATTTGCGGCGGTATCGACACTCCGTTTACGCTGGCAATTTTCGTCAGCGCTTGGCGTCAGCTCTAACACGGCTGGATTTTGCAAAGGATCCGGACCGGTTTTCGCGGATCGTAACGATGCTCCAGGAACTGGAGACTGACGTTCAGCGGGATCTTTACCTGCTTGCCGCCCGAACATCCGTTGAGGAAGGTCGCGTCAAATCGGCTCTCTTGACGGCTGAAATGGCATTGAGATTATCTGATCGGCCGTCGGTGAATGCAACGAGGGCTATGCTGTATCAGGCAGCAGCGATGATTGTGTCGCCAAAGTCTCTTACGATCGGGTTGGACCAGCTCAGGTCAATTGACCGGGGTCATCTTGGCGAAATGGATCAGAAGCTTCTGGACTCGGCCATTTCGATGGGCAATCAGATCCGACGGTTGCCGGGTGATACGATCGAGGACGAAAAAACAAAGGCCTTGCCGCAAAAACCCTCTATCGCACAAGCACCAGAACAGCTTCCTACGATAACCAGGGCTCAGGAAGCGCTAAAGCGCGTCGATCAGTTGATTAAGTACTGAGGTTTTAGAGGTCATGAACAAGCTTGATAACCTACCTCAGCACCTGGCGCGGCGACCTGATGGGCAGTCTGTCGTGGCTTCTACGGTCGAAGACGTTGGAACTGCTGGAAAGCCAAATGGTTCCGGCGCCTTCGGTTCGCTTCTTGATGGATTAACCCAAGCCGGCCAGAAGCCGAATGAGAGGCAGGGCGCAGTACCATTGCTAAGGCTTGATTCTGGCATCAACAAAGCTGACGGGGCTCTCGAGGGTATGAGATCTCGGCGGACTGACGATCATCCGTCTCTGTTGCAGGGATCTGATGCCGATGATTCGGTAGACGACTTACTGACCTCCCTTTTGTTAGATAAAGCCGGAGATCAGACAAGCCCAGGGCAGGGTGGAGCGGCACCTCCGAGCGCGGTCTGTACCGTTCTGGAGGGTCTTCTCCCTCGTGTTCTAAATCAGGGTACCGATGGTTTAGAACGCTCCGCCGTGAATACGCTCAGGCCCGGCATCCAATTGCCGAGTGATATGTCTGATCAGGGTGGCCTTTTGAGCTCAACCTCTGGGTCGACCCTAAAATTGACGGTCCGACTTCAGGAGACGCACTTTAAGCCGATCATGGAAGGTTTTAGCACGAAGCTCGTTATGCCTGGCCGTGAAGAGACAGAGCCGATAGAGCGCGCAGCCGACTTAGGTAGCAGCGGTGAGATGTTCGAGCTCACTTCCAAGGGCCCGGCTAAGAAGCCTCTTCTCGTAAGCCGCGCTGCGGCTGAGGCCGATGTGCCACGTAATGTGGCCGCTTCCAAATCTGAGGCACCAGGCTCGCTGCCGCATGCGATGCTACAAAAGATTGCGGGATCGATTATTGATGAGGTTAAGCCTCTCACCTCGACTCCGGCGTCTTCATCCCCAGGTGCTGCTGATGGAGCAATTTTGTTATCGACCGCTCGTGCGTCCGATGGCGTCGTGAGGATGCTCAATATTCAATTGCATCCTGCTGACCTTGGTCTTGTGACGATCAAAATGAAGCTTTCAGGAGACACTCTGGAGATGGAAGTTCAGGTGTCGAGCGAAGAGACGGCACAAATGTTGAAACATGATTCGGAAAAGCTTTCGTCGCTTCTTCGCGGATCGGGTTATCGGCCCGAAATCATCAACATCCACGCGGGCCCGGTTGATGCCACGCAACAGAGCAGCATGCAGACGCAGCGTCAGCAAACCTTAGGGCCATCACAGCAGGAGGCATTCCAGCAAGGGGCCGGCAGTCATGGAGACCGATCCCATGGACATGGGCAGGACTATGAGAATGAACGTAAGGGCAATCGCGACAGCGAGACGAGTGAGGCTGACTCTGGTAACCGGAGCGTTGGCGGCGTCTATCTTTAGTCTTCCGGATCAAGTCCAGGCCCAGTCAGATGCGGCGAGCCGGACCTGTGAGGTAGAAATGAAGCGCGCCTCCACAAAGTATGGGGTCCCTTTGGGAATGCTTTATGCGGTGGGTCTCACTGAGACCGGGCGCAAGGGAAGTTTGCAGCCCTACGCCATGAATATCGAAGGCAAAGCGTATTTTGCGAAGAGCGCTATCGAGGCGAAACAGCGCTTCGAGGAAGCACGACGTTCTGGCGCCAAGCTAATCGATCTTGGCTGTATGCAGATCAATCACCATTTTCACAGCGGGAATTTTACCTCCCTTGATAGCATGCTCAACCCGCGCGCCAATGTTGAATATGCTGCGCGCTTTCTGAAAGAACTTAAGGGGCGGCATGAATCTTGGACGATGGCCGTAGCGCGCTATCACGCTGGGCCAAATAATGATCCTGCGCAGAAGCGGTATGTTTGCCAGGTGATCGCGAATATGGTGGTCACGGGCTTCGGGCAATGGACGCCACAGGCCAAATTGTTCTGCAGCGCCTAGTAAAGGGAAGTCGTCCATGCCAGCTTCCCGTTGCTCCTCACCCTAGCGCGTCATCGTTATTCTCGAACGGTCGGTGAGCGTACCGGTGAGATGGGCTTCTTTGCCCGACATCTGAGCAATGATTTTCCCTCGAGAATACAATGTTACGCTGGCGCCGGAGAAATTCCAGGAGTTGACGCTCTTCAAATCAGGATTGCTGCATCCAGAGGCGGAAGCCTTGTAAAGATCGAGAGTCGAAGCTGTCGAAAGCAGAATTCGGCAGAATGATCCCTTCTCGTCGACGGCTTTCCAAGTTCCTGCATAAGACGAGGGTTTAGTTGGCGCGCTGGCAAAGTCGGTGCTTGAGGGGGGACCAACCGTCGTTGGCTGTGACGGACTACGCTCCGCCGGCGCTGCAGATCCATCAAGGCCCTGGTAAGGGGTGACAGGCTGGCTGGGAGGATCGCTGTAAGAAGACCCATAAGGCATTGGACTAGCAGGGATTGGATCCGGAGGAAGGACGATCTTGATGCGACCAATTGGGGTGGGGGCAGGTCGTACGACAGGATCGATATCACTCCCATCAATATAGAGTGGCGGTTCCTCGATGAGCGCTTCGACCGGGACGCCTGGTGGTGGCCCCCAAGGAGCAGTGTAACGAGGATAGGTATGATTGACCGTTGCCGGCCCCCACGGTCCAGTCGAGTAATAATAGTGGTCGACGGTATTGCAGGCCGTAAGGAACCCGGTGGAGGCAACGATAAACGGAATAGAGAAATGTTTTTTCACGACCACCGCCGACTCGATAGGATCAATTATGAGTGGCATTCTTGGGGCTGTAGTAGCCCGGCAGCAGGTGCGGAGGCAGCGGCTTTAGCCGTGCGGATTTGAGGACCCGACCGAACTCAATGGCATCGAAGAGTCCTTTGACCGAGCAATCGGTCAAGGTCATCTCCTCAATTTGGACGCCCGCGTATTTATCGCCCAGTACGAGCTTGAAAAGCACATTTACCGGGCCGTAAGCAAAGGCCATATTGAGAATGACGCCTGGAGTGGGGCCCCATTGCGTATCGACATCGGCAGAGTGGGTATAGGTGAGAGTCTTGTCTTTGAAGAACAGCTCGGTTGACGAGGCTACGATCTCGTTCATGTTACCGTGCAACTTCTTGGTCACATAGGCCATGATGATGTCTGCATCTGCCAGGCAGAGGTCGCCGACAACATCCTTAATATTGCAGGCAAGAACCTCTTCGTAGGCCCGAACGTCGAGAACGTTCGAAGAGCCTGCGTCGGCGGGATACATCGAAACACGATTCATTTCTTGGACCTTGTCAAGATATAGAACAAGATTTGAGCTACGGCTTTGTAAAAATCAGGCGGTATCATCTGATCCACCTGCACACTATCGTACATGGACCTTGCCAGAGGCTTGTCTTCGATAACGGGAATGCCATTTTTTTCGGCTATTTCACGGATCTTTAGTGCGATGAGATCCTGACCCTTTGCAACGACGATGGGTGCGCTCGATTCACTGCGCTCGTATCGCAGTGCGATGGCGAAGTGAGTAGGATTGGCGATGACGAAAGTCGCCTTTGGAACGGCCGCAAGCATGCGCTTGCGGGATCGGTCCTGGGTGATTGAGCGCATGCGCGCCTTGACCATAGGATCGCCCTCGATCTGCTTGTACTCGTCCTTGACCTCCTGGCGGGTCATCATGAGATCCCGGTTCCACTTGTATCGGGCCCAGATCAGATCGGCGGCGACGAGCACAATGGTGGCGATCGATATAGCTGACACTAAGCGTACGGAAATGCTCAGCATAATTTCCGGAATGAGAGTCGGATCGCTGAACATTGAGTTGATGACCTTATATTGTTCTGACTTGAGTAGCAGAAGAACAACGAATGCTACGGTTCCGAACTTGAACAGTGACTTGAGAAACTCAACCTGTCCCTGCCGACCGAACAAGCGCGTAAAACCGGCCTTTGGGGATATTTTGTTCCACTTGGGGCGAATGCGTTCCCCGACGATACTCGGTACATTCTGAAGGATCGACGCAGCGAGGCTGCATCCTGCCAATAGCGCGATAATCGGTACCAGGAAGAGACCAACTTCGACCGCCACTGCCTGAATGAGAGCCACAGCGTCGGCACCGGATTCGATTCGGAAGTCCTGTGGTCTGTCTATGAACAGTGACAGTTTCTCGGTTAGGGATTTGACGTTGCCGCGGGTCGCGAATGCCAGAACCAGCAAGAACCCGAGGAAGGAAGCGAACATTGGAGCTTCTCTTGAGAAGGGGATATTCCCCTTCTCAAGAGCGTCGCGGATCTTCTTATCGGAAGCCGCTTCTGTTTTGCTCTCCTTGTCGACATCGTCAGACATAAATCGCTCTCAACAGATCAGTAGACGGAAGCTTCGTCTTCGTTCTCTGAGTTGATCACGATTTCTCCTCGAGCCGCCATTTCCAGGGCCGCGTCGGTAATGGCGCGGCGGGCTTCGATCACGTCGCGGTGCGGAACGGGATCTTTCCCACCCAGTTCGTGTTCGACCATGCGACGGACGCGCGAGGAGAGGGCGCTGAGGACGATCTTGCGGAACTCTTCGCCAGTCCCCTTTAGCGCCAAGACAACGCGATCAGTTTGGATCTGATCGAACAGCATCGTGCGATCACGCGGAGCAAGCTTGATAATGTCGTCGAATGTAAAGAGCAGGCTTTTGAGGATTTCGGCCGATTTCGGACGAACGGCAGCCAGATCGGTGAGCACGTCCTCCATATGATCGCGCTCCATCTTATTGATGATATCAGCCATTTTTGCGTGAGAATCGGCACCAGCGTTCTTCGAAAAGTTCGTCATGAAATCTTCATGCAATGTCGCTTCGATATTCTTCATGGTCTCATCGACGACGGGCTTCATGCTGAGCATCCGCCGCATCAGGCTGTTGCGCAACTTCTGCGGCATCTGCGCCATCACCTTGGCAGCACAGGACGGCCTTACCTTCGATAAAATAAGGGCAGCGGTCTGGGGATGCTCCTTCATCAGATAGGCTGCGATAACGTTCTCCGAAACACTCGAGATGCGATCCCAGATGTTTCGATTGGCGTTGCCGATCACCTCATTCATGATGTCAGAAACTTGGTCTGGCGGAAGGATTCCGCTCAACAGCTTTTCAATCTCGCTCGCGTTGCCGACGAGATCGGTTCCATTGGAAAAATTAGAAGCGAACTCGTCGACCAGTGCCTCGATTTGGTTCGTGGTGACCTGGCCGAGCAAAGCGGCCGATTTTGTGACGAGACGGATTTCGTCAGAATTGAAATGTTTGAGAACCTTGCTGGCCGCCGGCTTCCCCATCGCAAGAAGAAGCGCTGCTACTCGCTCGGGGCCTTTTAAAACCTTCGGGCCCGGCGTGCGGGACGATATGCCGATGGACATGGGCTGATCCGGCTTAGCTGTTAATTTCGTTGCTGGGAGGTCCAACGATCTCGGTAAGGGAGACACCAAAGCGCGAGTTGTCGTCTTCGACGATGACCACTTCCCCGCGTGCGATAACCCGGCCGTTGACGACGATGTCGACCGGTTCGCCCACGCGGTGGTCGAGAGGAATTATCGCCCCGCGCCCAAGGTTCATAAGGTTGGCAACTGGCATGGTTGCACTCCCTAGAACGACTTGGATTTGAACAGGAATGCGAAGAATCGAATCGAGGTTGCGTCCGCCGCCAAGCTTATCCGGCCCAATGCCGGCCTTATCTTGGATGGTCTCGAAATCATCGTCTTTTGCAGGCTGGTTCATATCCGAATTCCTTTAGCCTCTCAGGCTTTTGCCTGGCTTTGGAGATTGCCGCGAATAGTGCTTTCGCGCTCGTCGATGGCTGCGAGGAGTAGCTTAGCCTCTTCGATTTTGGTGCCTAGCTCTTTGAGGGTCGCAGTGCTTTCGGCATTGAAGGTTCTGACGGCGTCCTGTGCGGCCTGGAGTGCCGTGCCTGTTCTTTCTAGCACTACTTGGTATTCGTCTTGATAGACCCCGAAGGTTTTAAGTTTCCGATACATCACTACGACGATAACGCTTGTGGTGACGAGGGCCAGAAATAGGATTGTGTTAACGAGATAAGATATCATCGAGATATTCTTCCTTCTGATCGATGAAATCGTCAACCTTCAGGACGTAGGATCCGTCGGACTGTCCGATATTGCACCAGAACAAACCTTGCTGATTGCCTTCGAGTTTGACGCGGGATCGCGGTGTTGCCTGCAGTTCTATGACTTGGCCGATCTTGAGGTCCGCGAGTTCGCCGAGAGTCAAGGACCGCTCCTCAAGGATGGCGGTCAGTGTGATCGACGTCTTTTTGATCTCTTTCTTGATCTGATTGGCCCAGCGAGGATCACGACCTGTCGATTCGGTTGTGGTTGCGCTGGAAAGAGCCTTCCGCAAGGGGTTGAGGGCGGATTGCGGAATGATGACGAACATTTCGCCGCCACGGTTGAGCGCTTGGACAAGGAACTTGGCCGCGACGGCCGAGTTGTTTCGGCGCCCGATGACGGCGAAGTCCATTCGCGTTTCCAAACGTTCTAGTTTGAAGCGAGTGTCCGTAATGATCGAAAAGGAAGCCTGGAGGGCTTTTGCCACCTGCTCAAAGAGTGACTGGGCCATCTTGATTTCAATGCTCGAGAAGCTCCGGCCTTCCTCAATGGGAGGTTCAGATCCGTCCGATCCGTAGAGGACTTCGACCATGGTGTAGACGTAGTCGCGATCGAACCCAATAAGAATATGACTATCCCAATCGGGGGCATGGAAAATCGCTGCGATGGCATTCGCCTCGTACATTTCGAGAATTTCGGTGATGCGGCCGCTCTCGATCCCGCTGAGGGAATAATACATTGGCGATGCCGCCTTGTGACGAAGATATTCGGCACAAGTGGTCGACATGCGGTCAAAAATGACGTGAAGCATCGGCAGCCGGTCGAGCGCAAGGCCGGCTGCGTCTAATAGCTTGTCGCGAATGTCGTTAGCGCTGTGAGATCCGTTTTGCATGGCGCTTCCAGGAGCTCCCTAATCTTTAAGCTGCTTCTTTGACATCATCGACGCGACTACCAGACGTTGTCGCGGTTTCGACCTCGTCGATGGTTGGGCGGTATTCTGAGGATATGCCCTTGCGGCCATGCTCAATCGCAATCTGAGGGAGAGCGCCGTTCATATAAGCAATAAGAGCCTGCTTCACGATAATATAGACTCGAGTCTGCTTCTCGCGCGTCGATTTGATTTTGAGGGAAAGAGGCGACAGGAGAGCATACGAGATAAAGATACCCGCAAAGGTTCCCACGAGGGCGGCTCCGATCAGCGCGCCCAGGATTTCAGGAGACTGATCGATCGCCCCCATGGCCTTCACGATGCCGAGGACCGCTGCAACGATACCGAGGGCGGGGAGTGCCTCGGCAACCGTGTTGATCGCGAAATAAGGTTTCAGGCTGTCTTTTTTATGAGTGGTGATCTCATGCTCCATGAGGGATTCGATCTCATGGGGGCGGGCATTTCCGATAATGATGAGGCGGACATAGTCGCAAATGAAGAGTGTCAGCTCTTTGTCTTTGAGGACGGACGGAAACGCCGTGAAGATCTCGGACTGGTTGGGCGTGTCGATGTGGCCTTCGACCTCATTGCGGGGCTTGCTGCGCAGTTCTCGCAAGAGGGCATAGAGGAGCCCCAAGATTGCAAGGTAGTCGCTGCGCTTTGGAACGCGGCCGGTAATGGCTTCGATGCTTGCCCTTCCGGTGTCTTTGACCAGGCCCAGCGGGTTCGCGATGATAAAGGTGCCAATCGCAATGCCGAGAATAATGACATACTCCCAGGGCTGCCAGATGACCCCAAGCTTGCCGCCCATAGCCATGAATCCGCCAACCAGCGACCCGATAGCGATGATCAATCCAAATAACGCGCCCAAAGGTTCAACCCTCGTGAAAATATCAAACTCTAGAGGCGCCATAAACCATGAGGCTTGCGCGTAGCTGGAAAGGTTTTGAAGAAATCGGTTAGGGGCAGTTTATTCCGCCAAATGAGCAAGCCTCGTGCAAGGCTCCACCTTTATAGATATTCCGTAAAGCCATCGCTGCGGCAGCAAATCGTGCGAATCCCAAGCTCTCAGAAGCACGAGGGGAGGCGCTATCGTGAGGAATCGGAGTCAATAAATGCAGTCTGCGCTTTACGTATCTCTGTCTGCCCAGGTGGCGATGGAGAAGCGCCTGAACACGATAGCAAATAACATTGCCAACATGAATACTGGCGGATTTCGCGCGGATGAAATTAAGTTCGAGGAAGTCCTTTCGACTGTTGGCAAGTCCGATGTCGCCTTCGCGTCGTCCGGCGAAAACTTTATTTCGCGGCGAACTGGCCCGATCATAAAGACGGATAACCCGCTCGATGTGGCGATCCAGGGAGACGCATGGTTTTCCTTTGTGACTCCGAGTGGCACTGCCTATACGCGTGACGGACGTATGAAGATGTCCGAGAACGGCGACCTCCAGACGATCGCCGGCTATGCTGTTTTGGATTCTGGCGGCGCTCCAATTGCCCTGGATCCCAACGCGGGTCCGCCAACCGTGGGCCGCGATGGCTCCATCATGCAAAGCAACAATCAGGTAGGAAGTCTTGGCCTTTTTAGGCTAAGCAATGATAGTAAGTTGCAGCGTTTCGGGAATTCCGGCGTCTTCTCGAGTGTCCCAGGCGAAGCCGTGCAGGACTTTACGTCGATTGCTGTTCAGCAAGGATATAGCGAGGGCTCTAACGTCAATCCGATCATGGAGATGACAAAGATGATCGCCCTGCAGCGAACATTCGATAGCGCCTCGACTACAATTCAGGAGACGGAAGGGACTCTGATGAGCGCCATTCGGACCCTTGGGCCAGCCACTTGATATGAACGCCCTACAGCGCCTTGAAGAGTTTGCGCTTACCCAGGGCGCCTCGTTTAAATCGATCCGCGTGAGCGGGGTGATCAAAGAGGTGACGCCGAGCTATTACCGTGTGGCTGGGCTTTCTAAATTCGTGAAGCTTGGCGATAGCATCGGCTTCCACGGACATGGTCGGACGCAGCTCGGCGAAGTTGTGAGGATCGATGACAACGGCGTGACAGTTAAGCCGTTCGATGGGCAAATCGAGGCTGGGGTTGGGGCCTTGGCCCATTTTGTCGGCGACATGAAACTTGGCCCGGATGTGAGCTGGAGGGGGCGGGTTATTAATGCCCTTGGGGAGCCGATCGACAATCGTGGCCCTCTGGTTCACGGTCAGAAGGCTCTGTCCCGCGAGGCAACGCCACCTTCTGCGATGACACGGGCACGCGTAAAGACGCCCTTACGAACTGGAGTCCGTGCCATCGACCTATTTACGCCTCTCTGCGAGGGGCAGCGGATCGGTATTTTCGCAGGATCCGGCGTTGGTAAATCAACGCTTCTGACAATGTTGGCCAAATCTGAGGGTTTCGACACCATAGTTGTTGCGCTCGTTGGCGAGCGCGGCCGTGAGGTGCGGGAATTTCTTGAAGGGCCGATTCAAGACAATCTTTATAAATCGGTTATGGTTGTCTCTACGGGTGACGAGAGCCCGATGATGCGCCGGCAGGCCCCGAAAACGGCCATGTCTATCGCGGAGTATTTCCGTGACCTGGGCGACTCGGTGCTCCTTATTGTCGATTCGGTTACGCGCTATGCCCATGCTGCGCGCGACGTCGCACTGGCCACAGGGGAGCCTGCCGTCGCCCGCGGCTACACACCAAGTGTATTTAGCGATCTTCCGCGGCTCCTGGAGCGAGCCGGGCCTGGCGTAGACGGGAAGGGCGCTATTACCGGAATATTCTCGGTCCTGGTCGATGGCGACGATCATAATGATCCGGTTGCCGATAATATTAGAGGAACCTTGGATGGTCATATCGTCCTTGACCGTTCGATTGCCGATCAGGGGCGCTATCCGGCCATTAACGTCTTGGGTTCGATCTCCCGCCTCGCCGAGCACGTCTGGACCCCTGAGCAGAAGGAACTTGTGCGGCGGATAAAGGGTCTTATCGCACGCTTCGAAGATACCCGCGATTTGCGTCTAAT
This sequence comes from Microvirga sp. 2TAF3, assembly GCF_052114965.1. Classification (NCBI taxonomy): domain Bacteria; kingdom Pseudomonadati; phylum Pseudomonadota; class Alphaproteobacteria; order Hyphomicrobiales; family Methylobacteriaceae; genus Microvirga; species Microvirga sp. 2TAF3. The sequence goes on from NZ_JBFRFT010000016.1 coordinate 95,670, forward strand.
GGGTGGTTACCAGCAGGGTAATGACGGGGAATTGGACCAAGCGGTCATCATTGTCCCCAAAATCTATGAGGCCCTTCGGCAGGATCCGTCGAGCTTGCCAAGCAAAGATGCCTTTTTGGATCTGGCGCAGTCGTTGAAGCAATAAAATGAGTTACCGAGATTTAAATTCGGCAACTTGGAACGGACCGGGGCAAAATTTTTTTGCCATTCCTTGAAAATACAGCCTCGCACAAGCCTCATGGTGTTATGTGCGATCAAGAGAATTAGGAGTTTTCTCATGAGTCTTTACGGCGTTCTTCGCAGCGGCGTTTCAGGCATGAACGCCCAGTCTAACAAACTGGGCACGGTTGCTGAAAACATCCAGAATGCAAATACGACGGGCTACAAGCGTGCCTCGACCGAATTTTCGTCGCTGATCCTGCCGTCGAGCAAGGGCGCGTATAATTCTGGCGCTGTGACTAGTACCGTTCGATATGCCATCGACGATCCTGGTGCGATTTCATATACGACCTCTGGGTCGGACCTAGCTATTTCCGGCAACGGCTTTTTTGTTGTCACGGATCCGAAAGGGTCTCCGTATCTGACGCGCGCCGGAAATTTTGTGGTCGACGGGCCTAGCGGCAATCTGGTCAACGCGGCCGGCTTCACGCTGATGGGCTATAGTCTCGCCAACGGTGCCGCGACCCCGTCCCTCAATAGCACCGCCGGTATGGTGCCCGTGAATATTGCGTCGATGAGCATGCAGGCAACCGGCTCGACGACTGGCAAGTTTTCCGGCAACCTTCCTTACGGCGATGCAATAATCGCAACACCACCGCCAGACCCTGCAGGTACCTTCAGCAAAAAGTCATCGCTGCAAACGTACGACAATGTCGGCAATCCCGTGAAGCTCGACATTTATATGACGAAGACGGGCCCCAATACCTGGGAAGTTGCCGTTTATAATGGCAATATTCCAGGCGATTTCCCGGCAACGCCGATGGTTCCTCCTCAGGCCCTCACATTTGACGGTAAGGGGCAGTTGACGGGGCCGAGCACGCTCGGCCTCAACATCCCCAATGGCTCAGCATTCACGCTCGATATGGCGGGAATGACCCAGCTTGCCGGGGAATACAACGTGATCGGCTCGGCAAACGGCAATGCTCCTACGGCCGTTAAGGGCGCCGAATTCGGTACGGACGGTACGGTCTTTGCTGTCTATGAAGACGGAACCAGAGTGGCCGCTTTCAAGGTTCCATTGGCCACTGTGGCAAGCCCGGACAATCTCACTCCGAAAGCCGGCAATGTCTATGAAGCTAGTATCACTTCCGGAACCTATCAGATCGGATTTGCGGAATCCGCAGGTTTCGGGACGATCACCTCGGGTGCTCTCGAAGGTTCCAATGTCGACATTGGAACTGAGTTAACGAATATGATCGAAGCACAAACAAGCTACACGGCGAACTCGAAGGTCTTTCAGACTGGTTCTGAGCTCCTCGATGTCCTAATGAGCTTGAAGCGTTAATCGCTCATATCTGTCCAGGGACTTAGTAGAATGGCTTTATCGCTCGCCCTCAATACCGCCCGTTCTTCGCTTCAAGCGACGCAATCGCAGATGTCTGTGGTGGCGCGTAATATTGCTGGCGCATCGGATCCGAACTACTCCAAGAAGATTGCGTCTCTTGTCACGCAAGGTGGAGCAGCCCGGGTTGCAGTCTCACGGGCGAGTGATATCGCACTCTATTCGAAGATGCTGAGTTCGACCTCTGATGCCGCAACCCAGAAGGCTCTTCTGGACGGACTTGAGAAACTCAACGCGACGATCGGTGATACGGAACTTGGTGAATCGCCGGCTGCTCGTATCGGTGCGTTGAAGGCAGCCTTACAGCAGTATGCGAAGTCGCCCGACAATGTGATTATGGCGAAGGCGTTCTTGACGTCAGCGTCAAACTTAGTGACGACGCTGAATCAGGCAACGGTGCAAGTTCAGGCAATCCGTCAGTCCGCGGACGTGGCAGTTTCGAACTCTGTTTCGCGCATCAACGACCTGTTGACGAAGTTCGAAAAAGCTAACCAGGAGGTTATGAGAGGCGTTGCGATTGGCGCGGACGTGACCGATAGCCTCGATAATCGTGACAGTCTGATCTCACAAATTTCCGAGGAAATTGGTATCACAATTGTGCAGCGTGAAGGCGGTGATGTTGCTCTCTATACGGACAGTGGAATTCCATTGTTCGAACGCTCTGCTCGTCCCGTAACGTTCACGCCGACGACGGTCTATGGACCCGGAATATCGGGAAATGCTGTTTTTATCGATGGCATCCAGGTTACGGGTTCTGGCGCTCCGATGCCGTTGAATGCCGGAAATCTTGTCGGTCTCACCACTCTGAGGGATGACGTCGCAGTCGGTTACCAGAGCCAGTTGGATGATCTGGCGCGGGGTCTCATTGAGGCTTTCGCAGAGAAGGATCAAAGTGGGGGAGGGCTTCCGGATCTTGCGGGCGTATTCACTTATACCGGCGGCAGCGGGATTCCTACCATTCCAGCTCCGGTCGGGCTTGCGGGACTCCTTAGGATTAACGATAAGGTCGATCCGGCCCTTGGCGGGAGCTATGATCTCATTCGCGACGGCGGTATCAACGGCGCGGCGTACCGTTACAATCCAGCAGCCGCAGGGTCGGACAAGGCTTTTGCAGATCGGCTCTATGGCTTGCTGACTTCAGTGGACGCCGACCGGCCGTTCGACTCATCGTTCGGCTTTGGGGCGTCCTCTACACTGTTGAACTTCTCGACGGCCTCGGCAAGCTGGCTACAGGGAACCCGCCAGAAGGCGTCGAGCGACGTTGCTTACCAGAATACGCTCCTTGCCCAGGCATCCGAGTCGCTTTCCAACGCGACTGATGTCAACATGGATGACGAGACGGCGAAGATGCTCCAGCTCGAGCAATCCTACTCGGCTTCTGCGAAGCTGATTTCCGTCATCGATCAGATGATGAAGACACTCTTGAACGCGGTGTAAACATGAAGACAACCTTTATCTCGACCGCCTCGCTTTGGAATTCTCCGCGCTCGAACCTGGATAAGATGCAGAGTGACCTTATTAAGGCGAACAAGGAGCTCGTAACAGGTCGAGACACGGATGTTGGACTGCGTCTCGGGTATCGGACGGGAGAAACTATCTCCATCCGGGAGGAGCGCGCAGAACTCGACACGCTCATCGACAGCAACGCGACCGTGAAGGTGAGACTGGATTCAACGAGCGCGTCTCTTAAGCGGATCCGTGAATCTGCCAGCACGTTCATGAACTCCCTGATCTCGACGCCGATTGCCGAGCGTAACGTCGCTGTGATCATGTATCAGGCGGAGTCTAATCTCGGCAGCTTTGTTGCGGATCTCAACAAGGAAACGAGCGGCCAATATATCTTTGGCGGGATCAACTCCAAAGAAAAGCCAGTTACCGACTACTCTGGAGCGACTATGTCCCCAGCAAAGACTGCTGTGAGGGACGCCTTCTTCACGGAGTTTGGTTTTTATCAGGACGATCCGGCTGCGGCGGGCATTACCGCTGCTCAAATGGACACATTCTTGAATGGAGCATTCAAGAATCTGTTTAACGGGACGATTTGGTCGGCGAATTGGTCGGTCGCGTCGAATACCAACATTCAGAGCCTCATTTCGCCGTCGGATAAAATTGAAACCTCGGTGAATGCAAACGAGAAGGCTCTGCAGGACATCGCCATGGCTTATGCCATGACCTTCGATCTTGGTCTTGCCGGACTTCAGGAGACGACCCGTGAGGCTGTGATTTCGAAAGTGATCACGACCCTCTCTGGCGCGGGTACCGGTGTTGCTGACCTTGAGGCCAAGATCGGTATGGCCCAGGAAAAACTCGAAAATGCTAACAATCGGATGGATATCCAGAAAAGCATTTTCGACGAGAAGCTCGGCAAGCTTGAGGGGGTGGATCCGGCTGAGGCAAAGATTCGGATCGATCAGCTGTCGACCCAGATCCAGGCGTCTTTTGCCCTAACGGCACAATTGAGGCAGCTCAGCCTACTTCATTATCTCTAATATTTGGAAGCCTTTCATGTACCGCTTTTCCTATGCGCAAGCTGTCGAGGATTCATCGAACGAATGTCGTCGGCGCGAGTACGATCTGTTTGATCGCGCTATTGCTATGCTCAAGGCGGCGGAGAAGGCGGAAGTCGGCTCGCCTGATCTAATTAATGCTGTCGCCTTCGTTCAACGGGTCTGGACGTTCCTCATCCAGGACCTGGGAAGCCCGGGTAATGGTCTCCCGGATAACTTGAAGGGAGAGATCATTTCAATTGGCATTTGGGTGATCAAAGAAACGACTCTTATCGTGCGCGGCGAATCATCGAACGTTGCGGGCGTGATCGAAGTCAATTCGATGATTCGGGATGGCTTGAAATGAAACCTCATATGCGATTTTCACTGAAGGCCGGCGAGCGTATCTTCATCAATGGCGCCGTACTGTCGGTGGATCAGAAGGTGACGCTGAGCCTTCTGAACGATGCGACGTTTCTCCTGGAATCTCACGTCCTACAGGTGAATGACGCCACGACGCCCATGCGGCAGTTGTACTTCGTGGTACAGGCTCTGCTTATCAGTCCGTCGACGAAGCAGCAGACGATCATGGTGTTTCGCGAATTGCATGCGTCTCTGCTCTCTATCTACACAGACGACGAAGTCAAAGAAGCGCTCGATGCCATCCTTGGGCTCGTGAATAATAACCGGATATTCGACGCCTTGAAGATGATCCGCAGCCTCTTCGAGGCTGACGATCATAAGGCGACACCCGCCACCCAAAGCGTTCACCACGCTGTTTAACGAGAGGTTCTTCGCTATGGATGTGTCTTCGGTTAACACAGGGCTTCCGACGCAGCGCTCAACAAACAGCAAGGCTCCTGCGCCGACGCTTGGCTATGATAATTTTCTTCAGTTGCTGCTGACGCAGATGAAGAACCAGGATCCGACGGCTCCTATGGAATCGACGGAGTATATGGCACAATTGGCGACTTTCTCGCAGGTTGAGCAACAAACCAAGACCAATAGTAAACTTGACGCGCTATTGAGTGCCTCTGCGCTCGGTCAGGCCAATTCAGTGATCGGCCGCACGATTACGTCGGCCGATGGAACCGTCTCGGGAGAGGTCAAGTCGGTTAAGATTTACGACGACGGCATCATGGCTACGCTGACCAACGGCAAAGATGTCCTGTTGGGCTCGGGTATTGTGATAAGCTGATATGAATGAAGTTGATGCCCTCGAAATTGTGCGAGCGGCTATTTGGACTGTGATTATTGGCGCCGGCCCGGCCGTCGCTGCTGCCATGGTGGTTGGCATTGTTATCGCCTTAATCCAGGCATTAACGCAGATCCAGGAGGTCACGCTCACATTCATTCCGAAGATTATTGCGATTCTTCTAGTGACGCTTTTAACCGGGTCGTTTGTCGGCTCGCAGATTTTTGCATTTACTGAGACTGTCTACAGCCGCATAGCGACAGGCTTTTAGCCGGCGGCTTTGTAGCCGCGCTTCTGATTTGCGGCGAAATTGTCCAAAAATTTGTAAGAAATCGATTGGAGACCATGCTCGCGCAAGCTTGATGGTGAATGTCTTGACTGCGCACATTTTAGAAATTGGGCTCTTGTAGCATGGTCGCCAACGAGGCTGTTAAGCCGGATCGCATTAGGGATATGGCTTTTGCCGGCGGAATTGTCGCCATTTTGGCAATTCTTTTTCTTCCAATTCCGGCAATTCTGATCGACATGGGTCTTGCATTGTCGATCGCGCTATCTGTTTTGATCCTGATGGTGGCGCTCTGGATTCAGAAGCCTCTTGAGTTTTCTGCCTTCCCGACAGTCCTGCTCATTGCAACATTGCTACGATTAGCGCTTAGCATTGCGTCGACCCGACTGATTTTGGCTGACGGGCATAAAGGTATTGATGCTGCCGGTCACGTTATTGCGGGTTTCTCGCAATTCGTGATGAGCGGTGACTTTGTCATCGGCATCGTGGTGTTCATCATCCTCGTGACCGTCAACTTCCTTGTCATCACCAAGGGCGCCACGCGTATTGCGGAAGTTGGAGCTCGGTTCACTCTTGATGCCATTCCGGGCAAGCAGATGGCGATTGATGCTGATCTGAATGCGGGCCTGATCGATGACAAGGAGGCCCAGAAGCGACGCCGGGAGCTCGAGGAGGAGAGCTCGTTCTTCGGCTCGATGGATGGTGCGTCAAAGTTCGTCCGCGGTGAGGCAGTTGCCAGTTTGATCACGATCGCGGTCAATATCTTCGGAGGCATTATCATCGGGGTCACGAGGCATGGTATGCCTCTGTCAAAGGCTGCAGACGTTTTTACCCAGCTTTCGGTGGGCGATGGTCTCGTCAGCCAGATCCCGGCGCTGGTCGTGTCGCTGGCGGCCGGCCTCCTCGTTTCCAAGGGCGGAACCCGAGGCCAAGCCCAGCAAGCCGTGCTTGGTCAGCTGAGCGCTTATCCCAGAGCACTCTGGGTTGCTTCTGCGCTGATGTTCGTCTTTGCGCTAGTTCCCGGACTTCCCTTTATCCCTTTTATGGTCCTTGGCCTCCTGATGGCGTTTGTGGCCTATATTATACCAAAGCGCCTTGGTGAGGAGGTAGCCCGAGCGGAGGCCCTGAAAGTTGAAACTGAGAAGCAGGTTCTGCTGGAGTCTAAGGAGTCGGTGAAGGAGTCGCTAAAGACGCCTGAAATCGAGCTCTGCCTTGGGAAGCATATTGCCTCGGTCCTGAACCATTCTCAGTCGGACTTAGGACATCGCGTCAGCAAGATGCGAAAGAAATTTGCCCAGGAGTATGGCTTTGTTGTCCCGGACATAAAGCTGACGGACAGCATCATGATTCCGGCGAAGAGCTATCAGATCAAGATCCATGGTACCATTGTCGCAACCCATGACGTCCGTCCTGGGGAATTGATGGTGGTAATTGGTGATGGTCCGGTTCCGGACATCCCAGGCGACGAGATCAGGGAGCCGGCCTTCGGAATGAAGGCGCTTTGGGTCACGGAGGCTTACGCGAATGAAATCAGGCGGCAGGGCTTTACTGCTGTCGATAGCAGTTCGGTTCTCCTGACCCATCTCAGCGAGGTGATCCGAAATAATCTGCCTCAGCTCCTGTCCTATAAGGATATGCGCAATCTGCTCGATCGGCTCGACGGCGAATATAAGCGTCTGCTGGATGATATCTGCCCATCGCAGATTTCTTATTCCGGCCTTCAGGCCGTCCTGAAGCTTTTGCTCGCCGAGCGAGTATCGATTCGCAACCTTCATCTGATTTTGGAGGCGATCGCCGAAATTGCTCCCCACGCCCGTCGGGCGGAGCAATTGGTGGAGCATGTCAGGACCCGTATTGCGCAGCAGATCTGTGGCGATCTCGCTGAGGGCGGATCCCTCAACATCCTTCGCCTGGGTAACAAATGGGACATTGCCTTCCACCAGAGTCTGAAGCGGGACGCGAAGGGTGACGTGATCGAGTTCGATATCGATCCGCGACTGGTTGAGCAGTTCGGCGTCGAGGCCTCGGAGGCAATTAAGTTGCGCATGGGCCAGGTTCCGACCTTTGCGATCGTAACGGCGCCAGATGCTCGGCCGTATGTCCGAATGATCATCGAACGGATGTTCTCAACACTTCCAGTTCTGTCGCATCTGGAGATAGCCCGCGGTATCGACGTGAAATCACTCGGGACCGTTTCGTGATCGCGCTGTCGCCAGACACGATTATTGCCATCTTTTTGATCTTCTGTCGGATCGGCGGATGTTTGATGATCGTGGCCGGCTTTTCGAGCAGTCGGATCCCAATGAAGGTCCGCCTGTTTGTGGCGCTCACAACAACATTGGCGATCTCGCCCCTGGTGATCGAGAAGTTAGCGACTAGCTTGGGTAGTCAGCCGCCTTTTGCTCTTCTGTGGTTGATTATCTCGGAAAGCCTAACCGGTCTGACCATCGGACTTCTGGGTCGTATCTATTTCCTCGCCTTGCAAACGCTGGTGACTGGAATTGCGATGGCGATTGGCTTTGGGAGCATATCAGGGACGCCTTTTGATGATTCTGAGCCGCTTCCAGCGATCGGGACGATGATCATGATGGTCGCTACGGCGATGATCTTCCTGACGGATATGCACTGGGAACTATTTCGCGGCTTGGTTGCATCTTATTCGAGGCTCCCGATTGGAGAGGGATTTGGTGCTCGGATTTCATTGATGCAGATTGTCGATCAAACTACTGCGGCTTTTATCCTGGCGCTACGGATCAGCGCCCCATTCATTATTTATTCGGTTGTGGTGAACTTGGCCGTAGGCCTGACGAACAAACTGACGCCGGCGATTCCGGTATATTTCCTTGCGACGCCGTTCATCATGATGGGCGGGCTCCTTCTCATGTATTTTCTCATCGCCGATTACATGAATCTTTTCATGGACGCTTTCGCGACTTGGCTCAGTCAGGGGTGACCTGAATGAAACAGCGTTTAAAAAAGATCGATAGGTTATTAAATGTCCAGCGGCAGCTGCATAAATTATCGGAATGGAAATTGGCTGACCTTCATTCGCGAAAGGCGGAGCTCGAACAGACCCAGGTCATTTTGATCAACACGCTTAACAATGACGAAAATCTCTACGGTTTGTTTGTGGATGCCACGGCAAAGAGACTCCAGCGTCTTGCTGGCCAGTCCAGCGAAGTGGAGGCTGCTCGCGTCATTCAGAAAGAAATAACATTCGAGCGTGCCATGCAGGTCAAGCGAACTGAGAAAATGGCCTCGACCCTGAAAGAGGCGAATCGGCGCGAGCTCGAAAAGAAGACCATCGAGGAGATCGTCGACGCATTGATTTCCAAATGACAGGCGCAAGCTTCCGGACAGCTACATAGTTTAAAGCCTATTCCTCAGTTGATTCATAGAGGCTGGAAATGGCGATTAGCCTTCCCTCGGATATTGTGAGCGATGTTGCGCGGGCTGCGGATCCGATGCGCTATCAAGCGGCGGCTCAAAAACTCACGACCGGCGCTAGCCCGGTGGATGGCGCGAGCTTTGACGAGGCTTTCAAGGCGGCGGGTTCGCCGTTGCTGACCGGCGGCGTCGATATCTATGCCCTTAGAAATAATCTACGCAACAGCGCCAGCTTGAACTCCGAGGAGAAGGAGAAGGCTGCCTACCAGGAGTTTGAGGCTTTCGTGCTTCAGTCCTTCATCGAGTCGATGTTGCCGAAGGATGCGGAGAACACATTCGGAAAGGGTAATGCCGGCGCGATTTGGAAGTCGATGATGGCAGAGCAGCTGGGTGCGCAGATTGCGAAGGCCGGGGGCGTTGGCATCGCTACGAAAATCCTAGCGTCGCATAGTGCGAGTAATGGCGGACCTATCTTGCCGCAATCTGCGACACCAAATTTTTCTAAAAGCTTTCAAAAGAACGTGTAATTGAATCGAACGACGTGCTTTTTGGGCGAAATTAAGGGGACAAACGATGCTTGCAAAATGCCTGGATCGGATCGAAGAGGCGATCGACCTAGAGACGACTGCGCTTTTGGCTCGTGATCTATCGGGCTTGAAAGAGTTCAATCGTCGTAAGAGTCAGAGCCTTCTGGAGTTTACACGGCTGGCTCAGACCATGAGGCTCGAGTCGATCGACCCATTTCTTTCGCAGAGGTTCGCCGCTCTCAGGGAAAAGCTCGAGGCCAATCATGAAATCCTTGGACGCTATATGCGAGCCGCCCAGGAAGTTGCCGATATTATCTCGGGCGCTATCGTGACTGCTAACTCCGACGGCACTTATGCGGCTCGGCTTTCTCACGTCGGCGCTGGCGTATGATCAAGAACATCGTCACAGGTTTTTGGATCTGCGGGATCACGCTCGCGTCGTGCTATGGGGCGGTGACCTATTCGGCTGCAAAGAGTGTTCCAGAGAAGAAAGATTATCTCGTAGGACTGCAGTATAAAAAACTGCCGGTTATGAACATTCCGATTATAGCTGAGGGTTCCGTCCAGGGGTATGTTGTAGCCAATATGGTGTTCACAGCGGATGCTCAGACTCTGAGAGAAATGCCGGTACCTGTGGAGGCTTTTCTTCAGGATGAGGCCTTTCGCTATATCTATTCGGACAACACGCTCGATTTCCGGAAATTGTCGCGCTATGACGTCACGGGCATGATTGCGTCTGTAAAATTTAATGTAAATAAGCGTCTGAATTCAGAGATCGTGAAAGAAATCATGATCGAGAATTTCAATTTCGTTGATAGGGCCGATATCCGGTCTTAGTCTGTAGTAATATGCTGCGCGTGCCGTAAAGCCTGTCGTTGACGGGCTTTATTTTTTGGGTCAAGTCTATTTTTTGTTTTATCGGCGCCTGTGCTGAGCAACGCTGCAAGATTCATTTTATGGTCATTTAAAAAACGGTTCCCATTCTGGGCGGCAAAATGACCGATCTGGAATTCGATATCCTTCGTGTTTTTTGAAGAGTGAGTCCGGATTGACCCTATCATGCGACAAGCATTATTTGGCCGAAAGTCGACTTAAGTCAGTTTGCGATAGCTTTTACCTGGAAAATCTTTCCCGGCTTTGCTGGGAGATAAAAAGAAGAATTCGCAAAGATCTGACAAAAGCGGTTGTCGATACAATGATAATCAACGAAATTTTCTTCTTCCGCGATAAATCTCCGTTCGCTATTTTTGAGATTGTCCTGTTGCCGAAATTTTGAAGGAACGCTTGGCAACAAAAAGCTTAGGATCTGGTGCGCGGTCGTATCAACAGGGCAAGAAGCTTACTCCCTCGCGATGATTCTCGATAACGCTCGGCGTAAATCGGCGGTTGGAAAATAGAGTTGGTCGGAACGGATATATTGATCGACGTGATTAGGAAAGTGAAAGAAGGTCTTTGTAATCAGTTTGAGGTTTAGCGAGGTCTGTCAGTTGCTGTTCTAGTGAAATACTTCGAGTAGCACGGTCATCATTGGCAAATGTCCCGGTAAATACGCTCAATGGTGGATTTCCAGAATATCAATCTTATCCATAATTCTGGATGCCTCGGGCATTCTGACATCGTGTTTTGTAGCAATGTCTTGATCTATTTCGATGCAAAATCTAAGCGGGACGTGCTTAACTGGATCGCGAATGTTATGAGCCTGGACGGCGCCTCATTGTAGAAGCCTCGGAGGCGGTGTTCGGGATTACCGAAGTGTTCTCTTTAGATCCGAGTAATCGCGGGATATATTGGAAGTCGGCAAACTTGGCGCCTACTGGACAAACGTTTGGTTTGCTCAGCAGTTAGCATGAGCCGTTCTGTCGGATAACTGAGCAACTTACATTGCATTAACTAAAATCCTAAAAAGCGGGCTTGACCGATTTTTCAGCAAGATCTAATAAAAAGATGCGCAAGCAACTTTATCGAAGAATTTTTTGATAGGGCTGCTGGTGAAGTTTGCACTTTGGTGACCCGTCCTGGGTCCAGCATGATGCTTTACCAAAGTCCCGGTCGGCCCGGATGTCATGTGAACAGCAGAGCGAACTAAAGTTCGTGGCATGATGCTCTTCTGCTGGGTCGGTTAGATTCCGACATTCCCCTAAATTCCAAACTTTAAAAACGGGTAACACACATGTCTTCGATCAATACAAACCTCTCAGCCATGACTGCTCTGCAGTCGCTGAAGACGACGCAGAATGCTCTGAGCAAGACGCAGGGTCAGATCTCGACCGGTCTGCGCGTCGGTGAGGCTTCTCACAACGCATCGTACTGGTCCATCGCGACCCAGATGAAGTCCGATAATGGCGCGCTGAGCGCTGTAAAGGACTCGATCAGCCAGTCCAAGGCAATGATCGACACCTTCAGCTCGGCTCTCGACAAGACCCTGGTTTATCTCAACAAGATGAAGGAAGGGCTTGTTGCAGCCAGTCAGCCGGGCGCTGATATGGCGGCGATCCAGACCGAGTTCAAGGCGAATATCGAAGGTCTCAAGAGCGCTGCAAGTTCGGCGTCCTTCAACGGCCAGAACTGGCTTGCTGTCGACGGAGCCGCTCCTGCTAACGTGAACCTCGTGACGTCTTATGACGGCAACGCGAAGAAGGTGAACACGCTTGGGATCGACGTGTCGAAGACGCAGCTGTTCCAGACGACTGCCGGTGCTATCACTGGTGTCGGCAGCGGCGGTATCCTCGACAAGGCTGGCGCCAATGCTTCCGTAGTTGGCATCGACATCTCGGGTCTGGACATGTCGGTGGCGGCGGATGCAACGACGATGGCGGCCTATCTGGTGACGGTCGATACGGCGATCGAGGCCGTCACGACCGGTTCGGCGACCCTCGGCGCCAACAAGGCTCTCCTGGAGACCCAGGAATCCTTCATCGGCGTCCTGTCGGACTCGCTGACGGCCGGTGTGAGCGCCTTCGTCGATGCGGACATGAACGAAGCTTCGACCCGCCTGCAGG
>NZ_JBFRFT010000017.1:0-85803 GCF_052114965.1 Microvirga sp. 2TAF3
TGGTGAAGAAGCCCTTGTTCAGCTTGCCCGGCTTCAGTTCCGTGCCCTTGCCGAGCTTCTTGAAGACGGCGTTGTCGAGCCAGAGCGTATCGTCCTTGACGGAAAAGTCGGCGATCTTGTCGAAGTTGCTCTTCTTATTCGGCTTGGTGCCGAACACGAAGATGTCCTTGCCCGCGCCGCCGGTCAGCACGTCGTTGCCAAGCCCACCCCAGAGCTTGTCGTTGCCGGCCCCGCCACCGAGCCTGTCGTTGCCTTTGCCGCCCTTGAACACGTCGTTGGCGCTCGAGCCGGCGGTGACTTCCGGATTCTTGTCGCCGACCAGGATGGTGAAGGACTTGGCGAAGGCACCGCCATGGCCGTCCTCGACCTTGACCGTGATGGTATGCGACTGCGCCTGCTCGAAGTCGAGCCTAAAGCCGTCCTTGACCACGAGCTTGCCGCCGACGATCGCGAAGCGGTCCCCGGCACTGTCGAGGAGGGTGTAGGTGAAGGCATCACCGGCATCCGCGTCGGCGGTTGAGAAGGCGCCGATTTCGGTGGAGTTGGCGGCAAGCTCGCTGGCCGTCAGGCCGCTCAAGCCGATATCGGTGGGGGCGTGATTGCCAGGGACATCGTCGCTCGGGTCGTTGGTGACGTTGATCGTCAGGTCCTGCACGGCGCTGACGCCGCCCTTGCCGTCGGAGGCCTTCACGAAGAGGTGGTATGTCTTGGTGCCTTCGAAATCGAGAACCTTGTCCGCCGCCAGCTTGAGCTGTTTCGTGATGGGGTCGATGACGAACATGCCGTTCGCATCGCCGCCATCGGCCCGCGTCGTATCGAACGAGAAGGTCAGAGCATCGCCGTCGAGGTCCGTGGCGCTCAGAGCCCCAACAAATGCAGTGTTCTCCTGGACCTCGATGGTCGTGGTCCCATTCAGCCTCACATCCGTCGGCGCATGGTTACCGGGTGCCTCGGGCAGGTCATTGAGATGGATGACGATGTCCTTCTCATAAGCCAGTCCGCCTTGGTCAATGACCTTGACCCTGATGGTGTGCGAGGTGGCGGTCTCGTAGTCGAGCTTCGACCCATTGGCCACCACAATCGACTTTCCGTCGTCGCTGATGCGGAAGCGTCCGCCCGCACTGTTGGTCAGGATATAAACATGGCTGCCACCGGCATCCGGGTCGATCACGCCAAGATCGCCGACGATGGTGCTGTCGGCGGCATTCTCATCCACATGCGTGTTGGTCAGGGTAATGTCAGTCGGCGCACGATTTGACGGCGTCTCCGGCAGATCGTTGACGGTGATGGTGAAGGTTTCGTCGTGGCTCAGGCCGCCCTGATCCATGACACGGATCGTGACTGTATGGGTGCCTTTGGTCTCGAAATCGAGGATGGCGTCGCGCCGGATCTGAAGCTCGTTTCCGGCGATCTGGAACTTGCCGTCCGGATCGCTGAGGATTTCATAGCGGAAAGTGTTGCCGGTATCCGGATCAGCCGCGCCCAAGAGACCGACGAGCGTTCCTCCAGGAGAATTTTCGTCGATATCCATCCGGCTCAGGGTGATATCGGTCGGTGCCCGGTTCGATGGCGCCTCGGGCAAATCGTTGAGGGCGATGACGATGTCCTTCTCGTAGGACAAGCCGCCCTGATCGATGACCTTGACCCTGATGGTGTGCGTCGCGGCGTCCTCGTAATCGAGCTTGGCGCCGTTCGCCACCACGATCGACTTTCCGTCGTCGCTGATGCGGAAGCGTCCGCCTGCGCTGTTAACGAGCAGATAGAAGTGACTGCCTCCGGCGTCAGGATCGGCGACGCCGAGGTCGCCGACGATAGTGCCGTCGGCGGCGTTCTCGTCCACATGTGTCTTGGTCAGGGTAATGTCGGTCGGAGCATGATTCACCGGCGTGTCGTCAATGTCCCTGACGTGGATGACGATGCTCTTCTCGTAGCTCAGGCCGTGATTGTCCGTGACCGTGATCTTGATCGCGTGCGACATTGCAGTCTCGTAATCAAGGCTCTCGCTGGCTTTCAGCCTGAGCTCGTTTCCGACGATCTCGAATTTGCCGCTCGGGTCGCCGGTGAGCGCGAAAGTGAAGGTGTCGCCCGCATCCGGATCGACTCCGGTCAGCGTCGCGATCACGCCGGTCGTATCCTCATCCACCGTGTCCCGCGACAGGATTACGCCCGTCGGCTTCTCGTTCACATTGTGCACGTCGATTGTGAAGGTCTTGACCTGGATTGCGCCCTTCGAATCCTTCGCCAAAACCGTGATCTCGTGCGATGTGCCCTCGAGTGCTTCGTAATCGAGAAGACTGCCGTTCGCGACGACGATCTTGTACCCCGTCACCGCGTCGCCCACGATCTTGAAACGGCCGCCCGCATTGTTGAGCAGGGTATAGCTCACCGTATCGCCTTCCGGATCGACGGCGCTTAATCTGCCGACGAGGGTGCCGGCTTCTGAGTTCTCGTCGACGATGAGAGCTCCTGCGGTGCCGGTTCCCGTCAGGGACATGTCCGGCGCTTCGTTCAAGTCGTTGACGCTGATCCGGATCGTCTGCGGAGCGCTGACGCCGCCTCTGCCGTCGCTGGCGATCACCGTTAGCGTGAAGTATTTCGCGCCCGCCGGCAGCGCCTCGTAGTCGATGACGGCGCCCGGTGCGAGCTTGATCTCCTTGGTGGCGTTGTCGATGACGAACAGCCCGCCTCCGTCGCCGCCGGGAGCGAATGAATAGGTCAGGGCGTCGCCATCTGAGTCGGTCGCGCTGAGGGTGCCGATGAAGGCGGTGCCGTCGGCATTCTCGTTGACGGAGGCGCTCGTCCCGCCATTCAGCAACACATGCGTCGGAGCATGGTTCATGCCGACGACATAGTTGACGTCGATGGTGAAGGTCTTCGTAAGCGAGAGGCCGCCCTTGTCCGTGACCGTGACGTTGATGGTGTAGGAATGTGCGGTCCCGTAATCCAGGCTCTCGCCGGCCTTCAGCCTGAGCGCGTTGCCGACGATCTCGAACTTGCCGCTCGCATCATGAGACAGCGTGAAGGTGAGCGTGTCGCCTGCATCCGGATCGGTTCCGGTCAGGGTGGCGATGGTGCCGGTCGTACCTTCGTCGACATCTGTCGCCGACAGCTTCACGCCGGTCGGCTTCTCGTTCACGTCGCCGATATTGATCGTGACGGTCTTCGTGACGGAGAGACCGCCCTTGTCGGTAACCTTGATCTCGATCGCGTATGACTTCGCCGTCTCGTAGTCGAGGCTCTCGCCGGCTTTCAACCTGAGCTCGTTTCCGACGATCTCGAATTTGCCGCTCGGGTCGCCGGTAAGCGCGAAAGTGAAGGTGTCGCCTGCATCCGGATCGACTCCGGTCAGCGTCGCGATCACGCCGGTCGTTCCTTCATCCACCGTGTCCCGCGAAAGCGTCACACCGGTCGGCGTGCGGTTCGTATCGGTGAGATAGTAGCGGTGATAGACGCCATAGCCCGAGCCGTCCTGATTGGCGGATTGCCACGTTATGACCCAACCGCCGTTGGGCAGGGCCGTCACGCTGGGGCTTAACTGGTCCCCGGTGGTGGTGACGTTGACGAGTTGATCCGTTGCGAAGACGGCCTTGCCGTCCTTGTCGTATTGCTGGAAATAGATCCCTTCGCCCGAACCGTCATGGTTGGGAGATTCCCAGACCACGATCCATCCGCCATCCGCGAGCGCGGTCACGACGGCGGGTTCCTGAGTGCCGGTCAATGAGGCGTTGACGCGCACGGGGGCCGTAAAGAGGGCGAATCCGCTCTTGTCGAAGCGCTGCTGGTAGAGGTCGCCGTTGTTATACGACGTCCAGGTCACGACCCAACCACCGTCGCCCAGGCCAGTGACGCTGGAAATAATTTTGTAATCCGCTGTGTTGCCTTCGACCGTGATGTCGCTGGCGGAGGCGGCGTTTCCGTCCTTGTCGAAACGCTGCTGGAACATATGGTGTGTGTTGAAACCCGAACCGCTGTGGGATTCCCATGTCACGACCCAGCCGCCATCCGTGAGTGCCGTCACGCTTGCGCGATACTGGTTTCCGTCGGTGAGCGCATTGACGATCTTTTCGCCGCCGACCGGACTGCCGGCGGCATTGTAGCGCTGCTGATAAACACCGTTGCTCGACCCGTCCTGATTGGCCGATTGCCATGTCACGACCCAGCCGCCATCTGAGAGCGCCGTCACGCTCGACCCCGATTGGTCGGAGGCCGTGGTCGTGTTCACACGCGTCTCGCCGGAAGCCGGGTTTCCGTTCTTGTCGTATCGCCGCTGGTAGATTTCGCCGTCCCAGAAGGGGCCGGAGGTCCATGTCACGACCCATCCGCCATCGGTAAGGGCGGTGATGGACGGATCGCTCTGGTCATTCGCCGTGGTGACGTTGACGAGCTCGTCGACGGTTCCGAGCGCCTTGCCGTCCCGGTCGTAGCGCTGCTGATAGACGCCCCATCCCGAGCCGTCCTGATTGGCGGATTGCCAGACCACGACCCATCCGCCATCGGCCAGGGCCTTGATGCTGGGCGCGCTCTGATCCCCGGCCGCCGTGATATTGACCCGCGTTTCATCGCCGATTTTGACAATTGGACTTGGCATGGCGGGCGTCCCCACACAGTTTTACTTTTGATGGAACTTTGGATGTAATAACATAATATCGCCATGAGTCTAGCGAGGTCAGCGTAAGTACTTGGCCGCATAGTAAAATTTACAAGAACAGCCCCTCGCGCCACCTCCTCGGGGCACATGCCTCAACGGCAGGCTTGGCTGGCAGGGAGACTTGGCAGACCCCACCCGGACGCACTAAGTTCGCGCGATGTTCGCAGACGCAGACAAAACTCCCTCGAATGCCCCCGAATGGTCGGTCTCCGACCTTGCTGGGGCCCTGAAGCGCACCCTTGAGGATGCGTTCGGCCATGTGCGCCTGCGCGGCGAAATCTCCGGGTTCAGGGGGCAGCATTCCTCCGGACATGCCTATTTCAGCCTCAAGGACCAGAATGCCCGCATCGATGCGGTGATCTGGAAGGGCACGTTTTCCAGGCTGAAGATCAGGCCGGAGGAGGGGCTCGAGGTGATCGCCACGGGGCGCATCACCACCTTCCCGGGCAAGTCCACCTATCAGATCGTGGTCGATTCGCTGGAACCCGCGGGCATCGGCGCGCTGATGGCGCTGCTCGAGGAGCGGCGGCGCAAGCTGACGGCGGAAGGGCTTTTCGAAGCCGCGCGCAAGCGGCGGTTGCCCTATCTCCCGCAAGTGATCGGCGTCGTCACCTCGCCGACCGGCGCCGTGATCCGCGACATTCTCCACCGGCTGGAGGACCGTTTCCCGCGCCATGTCCTGGTATGGCCCGTGCGGGTGCAGGGCGAGACCTGCGCGGCGGAGGTGGCCGCCGCCATCCGCGGCTTCAATGCGCTCGAACCCGGCGGGCGAATTCCCCGTCCCGATGTGCTCATCGTCGCCCGCGGCGGCGGCTCCATCGAGGATCTGTGGGGGTTCAACGAGGAAATCGTTGTCCGCGCCGCCGCCGAAAGCGGCATCCCGCTGGTCGCGGCGGTAGGCCACGAGACCGACTGGACCCTGATCGACCATGCCGCCGATGTGCGCGCACCGACACCCACGGGCGCGGCGGAGATGGTGGTGCCGGTGCGCGTCGAGCTGATGGCCGGAATCCACGATCTCGCCCGCCGCCATCTTGAATCGGCACTGCGCATCGTCGAGCGCCGCCGCTCGGATTTGCGCTCCACCGCGCGGGCCCTGCCGACGCCGGATGCACTGTTCGCTCCAAAACGGCAGAAGCTCGATCTGGCTGTCGCCAAGTTGTTCCCGGCTCTGTCCCGCAATGCGCGCAATCACGAGGCGCGGGTCCTCGATCTGTCGCGCCGTCTGGCGCAGGTATCGCCCGCCGCCCGCGTGGCGGGATTGCGGGCGAGGCTCGATGCGGTCGGGCAACGGCCGCAGAATGCGGTGTCCCGGTCCGTCGTCCAGCGCAGCGAAAGCCTGAAACAGGCCGGCCAGCGCCTTGTCGTAGCGAGGAATGCGCTGCTGCGGGCCGAGCGCGTGCGTCTGGCCCAGGCCGGCGATCTCACCCGGCGGGTGGCCGAGCGGCTCAGTCCCGCCCTGCACGGCCAGATCGCACGCAAGGCCGAGCGCCTTCAGGCGGTCGCCCATCTCTTCGACAGTCTGAACTACAAATCCGTCCTGGCGCGCGGCTTCGCCCTGGTGCGCGATGCCGACGGGCATCCCTTGCGCTCGGCGCAGGCGGTGGCGGAAGGCCAGGCCCTCATGCTCGAATTCGCGGACGGCAAGGCCGATGCCACGGGTGGGCGCGGGCTGAAGCCGAAATTGCCGAAGACGAAGGCAGTGGTCGCGGAAGAACAGGGAGCCCTGTTCTGATTCACGGGGCCGATCACGGAGGCCGGCGAAACATGATCAGAGTCTCGGACCCTGATCCCGCATGACCTTTCGGGAAACCGGATTCCCCTTTTCCGGATCATGATTTAGCATTGGAAACTGGGCCCGAGCGATCTTATGTGAGGGTCGGTCAATCAAGACGACGGTGATGTCACCATCCATGAACAGATTTGAACGCAGCAGCGGCGAGGCCATCGTGCAATATCTCGACAGTGATCTGCGGATCGTGAAGCCGGGCGCATTCGTACTCTGCGCCGTGACCGGAAAGCAGATTCCGCTCGACGAGTTGAAGTATTGGAGTGTCGCGCGGCAGGAGGCCTATTCCTCGCCGGAAGCGGTCATGATCCGCCTCACGCAGATCGAACCGTCACGTTGATGCGCTGCCGATCCGCCGGTCGCCGATGCGTCGCAGGATGAAGTTGCGGAAGGCCGCTTCCTCCTTGAGGCGAAGCCGCACCGGCAGGGCCATGAGCTGCGGCCAGGTCAGCAGATCCGCCGCTCCCTCGATCCGCACCAGATCCTTTTCCGTCGTAACGGGTTGAAGGGAAAGCAGTCGGGCTTCCCGCTGAAGCTCGTCGAGATCGCGTGGGCCATAAACGTGATGATCGGGAAAGGCGTGCGCCTTTTCAACGATGGCGCCGCAGGCCCGCAACGTCTCGAAGAACTTTTCCGGCTTGCCGATTCCGGCGAAAGCCAGGACGCGCTTGCCCTGCAACCCCGCGACAACTTCGGCATCCGGCGTGAGACTTGCCCTGAACACGCGCCGGTTCAGCAATTTGGCCTCTCGTGCGACCGCGTCACCGGGCGCGCCCGCACCGATGATGAGAATCGCATCGACCGCCGGCCATTGCGCCGGCATCGGCGCGCGCAACGGACCGGAGGGAATGGGTAGGCCGTTGCCGATGCCGGATGCGCCGTCGACGACCGCGATGGTGCAATCCTTCGTCAGCGAAGGGTTTTGCAGGCCGTCATCCATGATGACGACGGTCGCGCCAGCTTCGATCGCCAGCCGCGCTCCGGCGGGGCGGTCGCGGGAGACGATGGTGGGAGCCATGCTCGCCAGAAGAAGCGGCTCGTCTCCGACATCGGCAGCGGTGTGATGGAGCTCGATCTGGACCGGCCCCGCAAGCTTGCCCTTGTAGCCGCGAGACAGGAAAGCCGGGCTCTCGCCCGCGCCGTCGAGGATTTCGGCGACGGCGAGTGCCGTGGGCGTCTTGCCCGCGCCACCCGCGGTGAAATTGCCGATGCAGACGATGGGGATACCGGCCTGCTCGCCGCGCTTCTTCATCCGCGTGCCGGTGATGCCGCCATAGACAAGGCTGGCCGGGCGGAGCAATCTGGCGAGAAGGGAAGGCGGCGTCCGCCACCAAAATGCCGGAGCGCGCATCAGCGGCGTGCTCCGAGCTTGGCCTGGACGATGAAAGGCTCGATGGACTGGATCGTGCGGTCGACCGCGCCGCCGAGCGCCTGCACCGCGTCGGAAGCGGCGCGCGCCATGGTCCGGGTGAGGGCGGCGTTGCCGAGGAGCTCGTTCACCGCCCGCGCGAGACCGTTGCTATCCTTCACCAGCAGCGCCCCGCGGGCATTGTCGATGGAAGCGTAGATTTCCGCCGCGTTGTGGATGTGGGGCCCGTGCAGGATGGCCGCGCCGAGCTTCGCCGGCTCGATGGGGTTGTGGCCGCCGATGGGAACCAGGGTGCCGCCCATCAGCACGATGGGGGACAGGCGATAGAACAGGCCCATCTCGCCGATCGTATCGGCCACATAGATATCGGTCGCCCGGTCCGGATGCATGCCCTGCGAACGGCGCCCGGCCCGCAAGCCCGCCCGTTCGGCCATGGCCGCGACCTCCGGGCCCCGTTGCGGATGGCGCGGCGCGATGATGGTGAGAAGGTTGGAATGGCGCTGGGCCAGGGCCCGGTGCACTGCGACGATGACATTCTCCTCGCCCGGATGGGTGCTGGCCGCGAGCCAGACCGGACGGCCCGCGATCAGGCCGGAGAGATGGGCCACGACCCGTGGGTCGGCGGGCGGCGGCGGGGCGTCGAATTTGAGGTTGCCGGTCACGAGAACGCGCGGCGCGCCGAGCCGCGCCAGGCGCTCCGCATCGTCGGGGGTCTGGGCCAGGCACAGGGCGAAGCGGTCGAGCAGGGCCTTGATGATGCCGGGCAGCTTCTGCCAACGCTGGTAGGAGCGGTCAGAGATGCGGCCATTGACCATGACGAGGGGGATCTGGCGCTTCTCGAGGGCGACGATGGTGTTAGGCCAAATCTCGGATTCGGCCACCAGGGCAAGATCGGGACGCCAGTGCTTGAGGAAGCGCCGGATATAGCGCGGCACGTCGAGGGGAACGTATTGATGCACTGCGCCGGGGGGCAGCCGCCGGGCGATGAGGGCGGCTGCGGTGCGCGTGCCGGAGGTGACGAGCACGGAAAGGCCCCGCTGCGTCAGGCGCTCGACCACCGGCATCAGGGACAGGGTCTCGCCGTTGCTTGCCCCATGCACCCAGACCAGATGGCCTTTCGGGCGGGGGCGGCTCGGATAACCCTGGCGCTCGCCGAGCCGGGTCCGGTCTTCGCGGCCCTTGCGCTGGCGCCAGTACAGAAGCCCGATCACCGCCGGCTCCAGGGCGGCGGTCACGGTGTGGTAGGTCCTGATGAGGATCGGCAGCCTCATGCGCGCGAACCTTCGGCAAGGGTGGGGCGCGCCTGCTTCCGCCTGGCGCCCGGGTCTTTCGAGCCCACGAGGGCATAGGCGCGGGCATGGACCGCGTCGAGTTCCCGCTCGACCGCCTGGCGCGCGGCTTCAAGGGTCGCGGCATCCGCATCGCGGGCCACGAAGAACGGCTCGCCGATCACCATCGCTCCGCGCCCGAAGGGCAGGCCGAGGCTCGCCCGGTCCCAACTGTCGAAGTCGATCCGCCGGCTCGTCACCACGGCGACGGGCACGATGGGCCGTCCCGACATCTGGGCCAGCGTCACGATGCCGTCGCCACAGATCCGCGCGATCTTCGGGATATCGGCGGTCATCACCACCATCTCGCCGTCGCTCAGGGCCCGCAGCATGCTGCGCATGGCCAAGACCCCGCCTTTCTTGCGGATATTGCGGCCACGCGCGCCCGAGCCGCGAATGGCGCGGATGCCGAGATGGCGCAGCGCAATGGCATTGAATTCCCCATCGCCGGAGCGGGAGACGAGGCTCGCCGCCCGATCCTGGGGCCGCTTGGCGAAATGGATCATGAAATGCTGCCCGTGCCACATGGCGGCGATGACGGGCATCATGGGGCCGATCCGGTCATAGGCATCCGCCGGTTCCATGACGAACCGGTTTGTGCGCTGCACGAGCTTGAGGTAGCTCGCCACCAGGAAGCCGAGGGCTTCCTGGACCGCGCGCGACCGTGTGATGCGTTTGACCGGGCTCATGGCGGCGAAGGGTCAGGCCTGATCGGGATTGAGCAGGCGGTGAAGATGGACGACGAAATAGCGCATATGCGCGTTGTCCACGCTCGCCTGGGCCTTTGCCTTCCAGGCCGCATGGGCAGTGGCGTAGTTCGGGTAGATCCCGACGATATCCAGCTTGGAAAGATCCTTGAAATCAACAGAATCGAGGTCGGTGAGCTCGCCGCCGAACACGAGGTGAAGGAGCTGCTTGCCAGGCTTGTCGGTCATAATGCTGAAGTCTCTTCTCAAGAGTGGAAAAGGCGTTGTTGCGCTGAGGCAGCCTGATTCTCAAGTTCTCATGGCCTCAATGGCGCGCGGATGCAACCATGCCGCAACGGCAGCCATTTCACCATGGCTCGGATCGGGGCGATTGTAGGGAGGCGGAGTTCCCTGGAAATCGGTGAGGAGAGCCCCCGCTTCGTGCAGGATGAGGTCGGCGGCCGCGATGTCCCAGTCGGCGGCGTTCGAGGAGACGAGCCCCACATCGATCGTCCGATCCGCGACCCGCACCAGCCGGAGAGCCAACGAGGGCACCTTGGGCAGGCGCTCCACCGGGCCGATGCTGTGCTCGAACCGGTCCACGAGGGGCTTGGGTCCCGCGACACGCAGGCGCTCCTGGCGCTTTTCCTGCGAAATCCACAGCCTTTCGCCGTTGCGGAAGGCCCCGCCGCCGAGGCTCGCCTCATAGAGATGGTCGTGAATCGGCGCATGGACGACTCCGAGAACCGGGCGTCCCTCCATCACCAGGGCAATGGAGATCGACCAGTCAGGGTGGCCGGTCGCAAAGGCGCGGGTGCCGTCGATGGGATCGACGATCCAGACAAAGCGGCGGCTGAGCCGGGCCGGATCGTCCGCGGTCTCCTCGGAAAGCCATCCGGCCTCGGGCAGGATGCCCAGGAGGTGGTCCTTGAGGAAGGAATCGAGGGCGATATCCGCTTCCGTCACCGGCGAACTGCGTTCCTTGTACCAGAGCCGCGCCGCAGTCTGCGCGCCCTCCCGGAAGAAGGGCAGGGCCATGGCTCCAGCCTGCCGCGCGGCATCACGCACGGACGAGGCGAGGGATGGATCGAGTTCGGAAAGGGAGGCGAGCATCGCAATCATAGATGGGAGATATCGCAGACGAATGCCACACCCTTCGATGGCTTGCGTGGCGTTTTTGGTCGCATGGGAAGGTTTTATTGAGACGATCCGTACAAATCCCCCTGTTATCCAACGCTTGCGCGTGAAGAGCCGAGCCCTGGCCACCGCGCGATGCTTGCCTCGCCTCCAGCAATGATCATCAGAGCCGGAATCCCCGGCGCAGGGAATAGGCACGGGCGAGCATGGCGACACCGCCGCCGCTGAACAGCCCGTTCGTGAACCATTGCGGGTAATGCAGCATGTATTGGAGCAGCTTCTCGCCGATGCGACGCTCCCGGTCGACGAAGAAGAGGCCTGCCGCGATCATGGGCACATAGCTCTGGTATTCCGGCGTCTGGCTCGCAAGAGGCTTGGTGAAATCGATGGGGCGAGCCGGGTCGCTGCGGCGTGTCATGGTGTTGATGCCGGACGGATCGGCCATGATCACATCCGCATAGGTGCGGGCGATGCCGATCATCTCCTCTTCCTTCACGATCAGGCCGTGACGCGCCAGCGCGAGCGGCAGTTCGGCGGAGACGGTCATCTTCCAGAAGAATTCCGATTTCGGACGCTTCTTGAAATCCGGGTCCTGCTCGTAAGGCGTCGATATCGCGCCATCCGTATCGACGACCATGGAGCCGCGGTAGAAGTTCAAAAGCTTGCGCGCCTTTTCCAGATGGCGCGGTTCCTTCGTGAAGGCATGAAGCTCCACGAGGCTGGCGCCGAAGGCGTTGATATGGTTGGTGGGGTCTATCGCCTGGGGAATGAAGGCATAGCGATAGCAGCCCGCATCGAATTTCGGCAGATCGACATAGAACATCTCGTATTCGTCGAAGGACGGGGCAAGCTTTTGCGCAAGACCCGCGATCTCATCGTCGAGTTCTCCGCGCGCCGAGAGCCGGTTGGCCAGTTGCAGGATCGGCAGGGCGATCAACCCGGTCGCGGTGATGTCCGTGCCGCGCATCTTCGGCCCGCCGAAGGAAATGACCGAACCCCATGATTTGACGATGCGCTTCTGGTTTTCGTCGATCACGCCGTGCATGTCGTCGCGCGCCGCCATCACGTTGTGCGCCGCGCCGACGAGAATATCGAGAAAACGGGTTTCGCCGGTGGCCTCATAGAGTTCGAGCGCCGCCCGTCCCCAGAACGACCATTGCCAGGAATAGAGCTGCCCCCGCTGATGGATCGGCGGCAGGCTGGGATCGGGATTGTCGAGGGCGGTCAGCCAGCGCAGGTTGAAGTTCAGGCAATCGTAGAAGACATCCCGATGCGGCGTGCAGCTGGTGAAGACGCCGAAGGACTTCGCGGTCGGATGGAGGTCGCGCCTTTCCTTGAAACTCTCGGGATGTTCGAGAAGGCTCGTCGCCTCCTTGTCGTCAACGGTCTCGCCTGCATGGTAGCGCGCCCATACGTTCAAGTATCGCTGATAGGCGCTGCCGCTCTGATCGAAGCCGGAGAATGTCAGGCCGGGCCGGCTCTTCCAACCGGCGAGCACGGCCGGCGCGAAGACGGGCATGCAGAGAGACCCGAGGATATGGCGTCTCGTCAGTTTCATGCGGCCCTCGCGAACGTTTCTCACGCAAGCCGCAGGTCATCGCGCTGAAGGTCGGGACGGCGGATCGCGCATTGTCAAAAGGAATGTGAGACAATGTAGCCGCTTAAGGCATGATCCGTTCACGGTCAAACAAACCGTCGTTCCCCGCTTGCGGCACATTGGCCGCGCCTGTCGTGGGCGGACCGATGCAGACCGGCCCGCCGCAAGCGTTCATTCCCGATTTTGGGGGTATGGACAAAGCCGGCGGTTATGGTTGGAGGTCGAACAGCGCCTTGCCGGTTTCCATGTCGAACGGCGCCGAGAAATGCTCGTGCACGACCATCCACTTGCCGTCGATCTTGCGATAGCCGGAGGTCATGCGCATCCAGGAGGCTTTCTCCTCGCCGTTTGCCGCCGTGCCGCCGCAGCGGTTGAGACAATGGGCGAAAGCCACATCCCCGCTTGCCGTGATGGCGAGGTCCCGGATCTCGAAGATCATCAGGCCGTCGCACATGGCAAGACAGGCCTCCCAATGCTTCCTGTAGGCTTCGACGCCCTTGAATTGCAGCTGGGACACGGCATCGAAGGCCAGGATATCGGGCGCGTAGTGGGAGGCAATTCCGTCGATATCCTGGGCGCGTACGGCTTTGATCCACCGATCGATCAGATCCCGAACCTCGTCTTCCGGCCTGACTTTGTAAGCAACGGTATCCATGGGCGTCTCCTCTTCGAAACTGATCGGTGATGGGCGTTCTTCGCCCGTCGCAGCGACGAGGGATGCGGCATCGGGAAGGGTCCCGATGCATCGGAAACTCCGTTGCGAACATCCCAGCATCGCCGTCTTGACAGTTGGGTTGATATCAACATAAATAGATCATGTCAAAACCCGATGATCTCCCCATCGAAATCACCCATAAGGTCCGCGACACCTGTTTCTGTCTCCATGTCCAGCGCGCGGGACGAGCCGTCGCGCGGCGCTATGATGAGGCGCTGCGGCCGTTTGGGCTGACGAACGGCCAGTTCTCCCTGATGATGTCCCTCAATCGCCCCAAGGCCTCGAGCATGAGCAGCGTATCGGCGCTGCTCGCCATGGATCGCACCACGCTCACCGCGAGCCTCAAGCCTCTTCAGCGCCGCGGCCTGGTGGCGATAGCATCCGACCCTGCGGACAGGCGTGCCCGTCTCATGATGTTGACGCGCGCGGGGAGGGCGCTTCTCGCCTTGGCCCTGTCTAGCTGGGAAGTGACGCAGGCGGCAACCGAGCGCCTCATCGCCAGCTCCGACCCGGACGGCCTGCGGGCCGATCTGCGCGCCATCTCCTGACGAGGCATGAGCAATGATCGGGTGACGACATCGGAAATGGGGCAGCGCGCGTGCAACTGCCGCAGGTGCAGCGGTGACTCTTGGATAGACCTGGACGCCGCTGGGCCGGGCAAGTATTCACTCAAGCTGAATATAATTCTATAACGGCAGAGTCGTTATCGGGGGATATCAATGATCGAGACTATTACTATCGCCATCGTGGTTCTGCTGGCTGCGCTACTTGCCTTCGCGGCGACCAGATCCGACACGTTCCGCATTCAGCGCGCGGCCAGCATCAAGGCCCCGCCGGAGAAGATCTTCGCGTTCATCAACGACTTCCAGCATTGGGGAATCTGGTCGCCCTGGGAGAAGATGGACCCCGCAATGAAGAGAATGCATAGCGGAGCCGCAAGCGGCAAGGGCTCCGTATATACGTGGGCGGGCAACAGCAAGGTCGGCGCGGGGCGCATGGAGATCACAGACACTTCGCCATCGTCGAAAGTCACGATCAAGCTGGATTTCTTCAAGCCGTTCGAAGGTCACAACATGGCCGAGTTCACGCTCGAGCCTGCGGGCGATTCCACGAACGTCACATGGGTCATGCATGGCCCCAGGCCTTACTTCGTGAAACTGATGAGTATCTTCGTCAATATGGACAAGATGATCGGCAAGGATTTCGAGACCGGTCTTTCCAACCTCAAGTCTGCCGCCGAACGATAGGGCATTTTCCGCAAAAGCGGATCCGGTTTTGCGAAAGAAAGTGTGTGCCCCCCAAAAAGCTGGAGTCGGTTTCATGAATCGGAATTCATGAAACCGACTCCGGATAGCGGATATCGATTGCAGCATCGCGCCTGCATTCGGTGCCGATGCCGCCCAATACGAAAGATGTTTCCATGACTTCGAGCTACTTGAAAAATGCCGTCATCCTCGGCCTGCTTTCGGCCATCGGGCCGTTCGCGATCGACATGTATCTTCCGGCGCTGCCGACGATCTCGTCGGATCTCAATGCATCGACGGCGGCGACGCAGATGACCCTGATGGTCTTCTTCGTGGCCTTCGGCATCTGCCAGATCGCCTATGGGCCGATCTCGGACATGGTGGGGCGCAAACCGCCGCTCTATTTCGGCCTCGTGTTCTTCACCATCGGCTCAATCGGCTGCGGCATGGCCCGCAGCATCGAGTGGCTGATCTTCTTCCGCTTCATTCAAGGCATCGGCGCTTCTTCCGTCATGGTGATTCCACGCGCGATCATTCGCGATCTCCATACCGGCGTCGAGGCGACGCGGCTGATGTCTCTGGTGATGCTGGTGCTGAGCGTGTCGCCCATCCTGGCTCCGCTGACGGGCAGCGCCCTCATCGTGCCTTTCGGCTGGCGGGCGGTTTTCTTCGCGGTGACATTGGTCGCGGTGCTGAGCTTCGTCCTGCTCGCCTTTTTCCTGCCGGAGACGCGCCCGCCCGCGGACCGCATCACGTTGAGCGTCGCCAGCCTGTTCGACGGTTTCGGCCAGCTCTTCCGCGACCGACATTTCCTCGGGCTCACATTCATCGGCGGGCTCGGCATGTCGAGCTTCTTCGCCTTTCTCGCGAGTTCGTCCTTCATCTATATCGACCATTTCGGTCTCACCCCGACCGAGTACAGCGTGGCGTTCTCGGTCAACGCGATCGGGTTCATCGGCGCATCGCAACTGACCGCCACCCTCGGCGCACGGTTCGGCATGGGGCGGGTGGTGACCGGCGCGGTCTCTCTCTACGCGCTGTTCGCGCTGGCCCTGTTCGCCGTGACGGCGGCAGGAATCGACAGCCTGCCGGTGCTGATCGGAATGCTGTTCGTCGCCTTCGCCTTCCTCGGCCTGGTCATTCCCTCGACCAT
Source organism: Microvirga sp. 2TAF3 (assembly GCF_052114965.1). Taxonomy (NCBI): domain Bacteria; kingdom Pseudomonadati; phylum Pseudomonadota; class Alphaproteobacteria; order Hyphomicrobiales; family Methylobacteriaceae; genus Microvirga; species Microvirga sp. 2TAF3. Next base: position 15,667 of record NZ_JBFRFT010000017.1, read on the forward strand.
GGTTCTCGCTCTGGAGGAGCACGGCCCGATCGCGGGTATCGCCTCGGCGCTCGGCGGCACGCTCCAGATGCTCACCGGTGGGGCCATGATCGTGATCGTCAGCCTGATGTTCGATGGAACCGCATTCCCGATGGTGGCGGCCATCGCGCTCTGCGCCGTCGGCGCTCTCGTCCTGAGCGTGCTCACCTTGCGGCGCCGGGAGCTTGCGCCTCAACCGGCGGAATAGGCCGCACGATGATCCGGCGCATCGCGATGCGCCGGATCGTCAAAGCGCCCGTATCACGCAGTCCAAAGTCATGGCGGCGAACAGGATCAGGCCCGCATTCCGGTTCGAGCGGAAAAGGCGCAATGCCCCGGCGCCGTCGTTCCGGTCGAGGCGGGCGACCTGCCAGGCGAGATGGAGCGCGAAGAGGCCGAGGCCTGCGAAGGCCACTTTTCCCGCACCTGCCAGGACGAAAGCCGGCACCATGAAGGCGAGCGTCAGGGCATAGCAGATGGCCACCCCGAGCCGGACCTTGTCGCCGAAGAAGCGCGCGGAGGATTTGATCCCCGCGATCTCGTCATCCTCGATATCCTGCAGGGCATAGATGGTGTCGTAACCCACCACCCAGGCGATGCTGCCGCCATAGAGCAGGAAGGCGGCAAGGCTCAAGGAGCCGAAGGCGGCGGCCCAGCCCATCAGTGCGCCCCAGGCGAAGGCGAGGCCGAGCACGATCTGCGGCAGCCAGAAGAACCGCTTCATGAACGGATAGAGCGCCACGATACCGAGGGAAGCGAAGCCCGTGGCGATGGCGAAGGCGTTGAACTGGAGAAGAACGGCAAGGCCGACAAGGGCCTGGAGGGCGAGGAAGGCAAGTGCCCCTTTCAGCCCGACCTGTCCGGAGGGCAGGGGACGCTGGCGCGTACGCTCCACCCGGGTGTCGAGATCCCGGTCGACGATGTCGTTATAGGTGCAGCCCGCCCCGCGCATGGCCACGGCGCCGATCAGGAACAGCAGGCAATGGAGCGGATTCGGCCAGGGCGGATTCGGCCAGGATTGCCCGCCGGCGATGGCGGCAAGCGCCGCCGACCACCAGCATGGCAGCAGCAGAAGCCACCAGCCGATGGGGCGCTCGATTCGCGCCAGGCGCAGGTAGGGCCTCAAGCTGGCCGGGGCCAGCCGGTCGGCCCAATGACCGCGGACGGCATCCGGAAGGGATGAGACGGTGGGACGGTCCATCACGGGACGTCCTGAATCAGAGGGCGCCCTTCGGCATGGTGTAGGACCCGGTCAGGCTGTTGCCGCCCAGCAGGCCGCCGCCGCCCTGCTGGCCCTTCTTGGCCTGTTTCTCCATTTCGGCGATCTTGGCGGCAGCCGAGCAGGCCTTGCCCTTCATCTCCACCGCGCGCTTGTGATCCTCTTCGAAGCCCTGGGCGAACTGGTCAGGCACTTGGCACCAGGCTTTGTTGGATTCGAGCCATTTCAGGCCGACGCTGCCGTTGGAGACGAGCTTGGTGAAGACCCCACAGGCGGCGCGGGGGTCGATCTGCTTCTTCTTGCCCTCGCCGCCGAGCTTGTTGATCTGCTGGATCAGGCTCTGGCGTTCGGACAGGAATTTCTGCGCGTCCTGGCAGTTGCTCGCCTGCGCGAAGGCAGGAGCGGCCGCAAACACGCCAGCGGCGGCGATGGCGACCGCAAGGTGCGAACGGAGGTGCAGCATCGGTAAAATCCTCGAATAGAAGCGCGCGACGTCTCGCGCACCGATGTTCTGTTAACAGGTTAGGGCCCCCAAGGCCAAGCGGCGAATGGCCCGATAGGACAGGATGTGCCCGAGCGCACTTAAATTCGAGGTGAACGGCGGCGGCGACCCTCTCCCCTCGGTGGGGCGAAATTGTTAAGCGTGGGATCCCTGCTCCGGAGCTTTCATGGCCTCGTACGATTTCAACGCGCCCCGCCTTTTCGTAGATGTTCCCCTCGCTGCCGGAGCGCGGATCGCCCTCGACCGGGGGCAGGCCAACTACCTCCTGAATGTCCTGCGCCTCAAGGCGGGCGATGCGGTGCTCGTCTTCAACGGACGGGACGGCGAATGGAAGGCCGAAGTAGCGGTCGAGGGGCGGAAGGCTGCGGATCTCGTCTGCGCCGAGCGCACCCGTGAGCAGACCGCTCCGCTCGATCTCATCTATGCCTTCGCGCCCCTGAAGCATGCCCGGCTCGACTACATGGTCCAGAAGGCGGTGGAGATGGGGGCGGGCGTTCTCCAGCCCGTTCTGACGCGCAGGACCCAGAGCACACGGGTCAATCTCGAGCGCATGCGGAGTAATGCCATCGAGGCAGCTGAGCAATGCGGGATTCTCCTTATTCCCGAGATCCGGGAAGATCAGAATTTCGATAAATTCATCAATGGCTTGGAAAAGGATCGTCTGGTCGTTTTCTGCGATGAGGACGCCCCCGTCTCCAACCCGGTCGAGGCCCTGAAAAAGACCCTCACGGAGGGTGGGAACAAGGCGACCAAGTTCGCCGTTGTTGTGGGCCCCGAAGGGGGGTTCGTCGATCAGGAGAGAGCGCTTGCTGCCGCCCACGAAAGGTATGTCCGCGTATCGTTGGGGCCGCGAATCCTACGCGCCGATACAGCGGCCGTCGCCGCCCTGGCCCTCGTCCAATCAGTGCTGGGAGACTGGGCTTAGGCCAACGCTCCGACAACGAGCCCAACTGAACCACCCGTAGCTTCAACAGCTTAGCAGTTTCGAGGCGATTCGCCCCAATCTCGCCCTATTCCGGAGGAGGTTGATGCCCGTCTTTACAGGGCACGCATTCGTTAAAAATACAAATCTGAAAAGAATAAATATGAGGAGCTCAAGAATGAGCGGGGAATACAAGTTCGGTATCGAGGAAGAATATTTCATAAACGATGCGATTAAACGCGATGTAGCCCGAGGAAGAGTAAAAGAGTTCTTTTCATCCTGCCGCGAAGAGCTTTCAGAAGATATCCAACTTGAAATGCTTGAGCCGCAGATCGAGATCGCCACCAAGCCCAGCCTGGATTTCTCCGACGCCCGCTCTCAGCTCACCAGCTTGCGCTCAAGCGTGGGCGAGATCGCCCGCGAGCACGACCTGTCGGTGATGGCGTCCGGCACCCATCCGCTCGCGGTCTGGGCACGGGTGCGCCCCACTGCGCAGCCGCGCTACGGCAAGGTGATGCACGATCTTCAGATGGTCGGCAGCCGCACGATTGTCTGCGGCATGCATGTTCATGTGGAGCTTCCGGATTTGGCGGCCCGGGTCGACATCATGAACCGGATCCAGCCCTATCTGCCCTTGCTTCTGGCGCTCTCGACCTCCTCGCCGTTCTGGCAGTCGCAGCGCACCGGACTGCTCGGCTACCGGCTTGCGGCATACCGCGAGTTGCCGCGCACCGGCCTGCCGGATCTGTTCCAGGACGAGAAGGATTATCAGCGCTACATCGATACCCTGGTGGCCGCACGGGCCATCGAGAATTCGAGCTATGTGTGGTGGGTGATTCGGCCCTCCCGGAAGCATCCGACCCTGGAGCTTCGCGTCGCCGATAGCTGCACGCGGGTCGACGATACGCTGGCGATCGCCGCCCTCTATCGCTGCCTCGTGCGGCGCCTGAGTCTCGATACACGCCTCAATGCCGGCCAGACCGGCGCCTCACGGGCGATCAACGACGAGAATGGCTGGCGTGCCCAGCGCTACGGCATCCATGGCAGCTTCGTCGACGAGGCGTCCCGCAGCGCCAAGCCCGTGCGGCAGATTCTCGACGAGACTCTCGCTCTCGTGGCGAGCGACGCCAAGGTGCTCGGTTGCGAGCGCGAGTTGGATCTCTGCCGCTGGATCGTCGCTCGCGGCACCAGCGCCGACCAGCAGCTCACCCTCTATACGGAAGCGGTCGGCCGCGGTCTGTCGGGCCGGGACGCCCTGGTCGGCGTCGTCGACTGGCTGTCCGCCGAGACGGTCGGGAAGACGGTGGTGCAGCACCACTAGCGCATCGTGCGGAAAAGTGGACCCGGTTTTCCGCATACAACGATGCGCCGCTTAAGGAAATGAGCCTCGGACCCAAAAGTGGACTCCACTTTTGGGTCCGAGGCTCTAGGCAAAGCAACGTGCGGGGAAGCGAATGCGTTTCCCCGCACGTTGGAGCATCTTGAAAAGACGCATTCTCATTCGCAAGAACCGGCGGCCGCGGCCGCCGGGTCCATCGCCTGGAGCAAGGGACAGGGGAATGGCAGCTTGAGCCATCATGGTCCCCCGGCACGCTGAACGGCTGGGACAGTATAGCACACCAGCCTCCCGGCGCTTTCAGGAAGCCGCAGGGAAGCCACGGGGCATCGCCCGGCGGAGTTCGTTCGGGATGACGAGAATGACACACTCTATGCATTCTCTCCGCATCGCTCATTGCAGCTTGTCCTTAACCCGCTTATCTACACCCGACCTGAGTCGGCGCGCCTTGAACGCGCTTTTTTGATGAGGTGATGCATGGCGCGGGACGTATCCGATACGACCCCTTTAGGCGCTCGCTCGGAGCTCGTGGAATGGATCGAGTCCGGCGAGAAGCCGCGCGAAACGTGGCGGCTCGGCACCGAGCACGAGAAAGTTCCCTTCTACAAGGCCGATGCGTCGCCCGTGCCCTATGAGGGCGAGCGGGGCATTCGCGCGCTCCTGGAGGGATTGCAGGGCCTGACCGGCTGGGAGCCGATCATGGAGAACAGCTACCCCATCGGCCTCGTCGACGAGGTCGGGGGAGGGGCGATCTCGCTGGAGCCCGGCGGGCAGTTCGAATTGTCCGGCGCGCCGGTCAGAACCCTGCACGAGACCGCCGATGAAACGGCGTTGCATCTGAAATATGCGAAGGCCGTCGGCGACAAGCTCGGCCTGGGTTTCCTGACGCTCGGCATGAGCCCGCTCTGGACGCGGGCCGAGACGCCGGTCATGCCGAAGGCGCGCTACCGCATCATGACCGAGTACATGCCCAAGGTCGGCAGCCTCGGCCTGGACATGATGTACCGCACGGCGACCGTGCAGGTGAACATGGATTACGGATCCGAAGCCGACATGGTGAAGAAGATGCGGGTGTCGCTCGCGCTTCAGCCCATCGCGGCGGCGATCTTCGCGAATTCGCCTTTCACCGACGGCAAGCCCAACGGTTATCTCTCCATGCGTTCGGCGATCTGGCTCGACACGGATCGCGATCGCACCGGCATGCTGGACTTCGCCTTCGAGGAAGGCTTCGGCTACGAGCGTTACGTGGATTGGGCGCTCGACGTGCCGATGTATTTCGTCAAGCGCGACGCGACCTATCACAATGTGGCGGGTGCTTCCTTCAAGGATCTGTTCGCAGGCAAGCTCGCGCAATTGCCGGGCGAGCGCGCCACGCGCTCCGATTGGGCGAACCACGTCTCGACCCTGTTCCCGGAAGTGCGCCTCAAGCGCTATCTTGAAATGCGCGGCGCGGATGTGGGGCCGCAGGAACACATCACCGCGCTCTCCGCCTTCTGGGCCGGCCTTCTTTACGATCAGGCCGCGCTCGACGGCGCATGGGAGCTGGTGAAGAACTGGACCGCCGAGGACCGCAACCGCCTGCGCAACGATGTGCCGAAGCGCGCGCTCAAGGCCGAAATCGCCGGCCGCTCCGCCCGCGATGTCGCCCGCGATGCGCTCACGCTCTCGAAGGCCGGTCTTCAGCGCCGCGGCTACAAGGACGAGGCGGGCCGGGACGAGACGCGCCATCTCGCCTACGTGGAAGACATCGTGGAATCTGGCCGCACGCCCGCCGAGCGCCTGCTCGAACGCTATCACGGAGAATGGGGCGGCTCGGTGAAGCCCGCCTTCCGGGAATGCGTGTTCTGAGAACCTGATCGAGAAAGAAGAACGGCGTCACGACCGCTCGTCGTGGCGTCCTCGACAAGGCGTATCATCGGACAAGCCCGGTGAAGATGGCGAAAGCGTATCCTCAAACGGGCGAACGAGAGCAGATGATGGACGTGAAGAATGGCGTGCGCGTGCGTGAGGCCGGGATTGACGATGCTCCGACCATTCTCGCGCTGATCAAAGAGCTGGCGGCGTTCGAAAACCTCTCTCCCTTCGTCGAAACCGATGAGGCGCGCTTGCGCGAACACGGCTTCGGCGATGCGCCGCGCTTCCATGTGCTTCTGGCGGAAGCGGACGGCGAGGCGATCGGTTTCTTGAGCTACATGATCCGCTACTCGATCTGGGGCGGCGGCGCGTTCATCAACCTCGACGATCTCTTCGTCTCGGAGCGCGCAAGAGGACGTGGCACCGGCCGCGCCCTGATGCGCCGGTTGGCGGAAATCGCCGTCGAAAAACGCATGGTCGTGCGCTGGGAGCTTCTGGTCGACAACGGGCCGGCCAAGGCGTTCTACGAAGCCATCGGCGCCACCATTTCCGAGAAGCTGATCGCCCGCTGGTCGGTGGATGCCGCGCGGGCCTTCAGCACGCGGGCGTGATGCGCTTCCAGCGGCTTATGCTGCTCTTCAGCTCTTCGCTTCGCCCACCGTGTCGGCCATCGTGGCGCCCCTGCTGCCCATCGGCTGCCGTGGTCCTTCGGTGGAATCCTTGGCCGTCTGGTGTTCCGTCTCGGCGTTGATCTCCGCTCCCAGCAGCACGATGATGGTGGAGAGCCAGATCCATGTCATGAAGCCGATGACAGCCCCCAGCGAGCCATATGTCTCGTTATAGCTGCCGAAATTCGCCACATACCAGGAGAACAGCATCGAGACGGCGAGCCACAGCACGGAGGCAACGATGCTTCCCGGCGTGATCCAGCGCCATTTCGCGTTGTCCCGGCTCGGTCCGTATCGGTAGACGAGCGCAAGGGCGAAGACGATCCCGATGAGAAGCGCGGGCCAGCGCAGGAGGGCGAGGAGCGTTTCCCCCCAAGTCCCGAGCCTGAGATAGCCCAGGACAATGGGCAGAACCACCACCGCGCCGAGGGCAGCGATCAGGAAGAAGATGGCTCCGAGCGTGAATGCCAGGGAGATGGCGTTCAGCATCGGAAACGAGCGTTTCTCGTCCTCCCGATACACGATGTTCAGGGCATCGAAGATCGACTTCATACCTGCGTTTGCGCTCCACAGGGCAATGGCAAGGCTGACGATGAAGCTGATGCCGAGCGTTCCGGCGCCCTTGCTGGCGATCCGCTTCACCTGCTCGCCGACGATATCGAGGGCGCCCCCCGGCATGATGCCGGAGAGAGTACTCAGGTGGCTTTGAATCGTGCCGGGATCGGCGAACAGGCCGTAGATCGACACAAGAGCGGTGATGGCAGGGAAGATCGCTAGAAGCGCATAGAACGTGACCCCGGCCGCGACCAGCAGGATGCGGTCATGCTGCACGCGCTCATAGACGCGCCACATGATGTCCTTCCATCCCTTGGCGGGGATTTCGGTTGGCTTTTCTGCGTGGCGTCCCCGCTCGGCATCTTGAGGCGAGGCGGCCGATTCAGGTTCTTTGGCAAAAGGGGCAGCAGCGCCGCGGTTCGGGAATTGCCCGGCGCGGGCTACCGCATGCTGCGGGCGGCCGCCAAGCGTGACGAGCCGCACCACGGTCCAGCCAAGCAGGATCAGCAACGCCGTCGAGGTGAATGAACCTTGCGTGGTGTTCTCTGCGCTCTGAAGTGCCATGTCGGAGTCCCGTTCGGTGCCGTTCCTCCAACCCTGGAACGGAACATGCAGTTCCAAACGATCGGGACTCTGGAGCACCGTGCGCAAAAGTGGCCCCGGTTTTGCGGCTACACGATGCTCTCACCAAAAGAGAAAGCATCGGATGATCCTAAAAGTGGAATCCACTTTCAGGTCCGAGGCTTTAGCGAAAGGGTTGTTCATCCGGTTTTGCCTCAAGCGGCGAGCTTGAGGCCGAGAATGCCGGCGACGATCAACCCGATGCAGGCGAGGCGCGCGGCGGTGGCGGGTTCGCCGAGGAGATAGATGCCGAGCAGCGCCGTGCCCACCGTGCCGATGCCGGTCCACACCGCATAGCCGGTGCCGACGGGAAGGGTCTTCAGCGCCAGGCCGAGCAGCACGACACTGACGATCATGCTCCCGGCGGTAAGAACCGAGGGAATGAGTCTGGTGAAGCCGTCGGTGTATTTGAGGCCGATCGCCCAGCCGATTTCGAAAAGGCCGGCGAGAACGAGATAAGTCCATGCCATGACAGGACCTCCGTCAATGGCAGGGCCGTCCCTACCGGGTTGCAATGAAAAGGCGGGGTCGTCCCCGCCAGCCGGAGCATTTTCAGCAGAACCGTTCTGATGAAAATGCGGCAAAATAGGATTTTCCGGAGCGCTTTGCGATTCGACAGCATCGCAAAGCGCTCCGGAAGTATACGTCCGGAAGATCAACCTTCAAGCATTGCGTAGACCCGCCGTCCTGCCGCTCGTCTATTGGTCGTCGGTCGGATGGGGCGAGCGGAGGGCCTGGATCGGATTGAACGGCGCGTAGGTCTGATGCTTCCATGAGTCGCCGCAATGGGTGCAGATGGAGCGCACCGAGTAATCGGCCTGCTCGAGGCGCTTCATGAGCCGCTCCTGCCGCGCCTGGTTCTCGCTCTGCGCGTCGTAGCCGGAGGGGCGGACGGTGAGGGTGAGGGCGCTCGGGTTGGGTGGGGTCTGCGCGAAAGCCGGTCCTGCCAGACTCATGGCGGCAAGGCCGGTTCCGATGAAGAGGCCGGTCAGAGCGGAGCGGGGTCGATGCATCGGCAAAGCTTTCCGATTGATGGGCGAACTGGAATTCATGAAACCATGCTTCGTCAGGTCTTAATGGGAATAAATGACGACGACAAAAGATTCTGTCGGTAGAGGATAGCGCTGTTACGACGCTCCTGTCCCCCTTCGCGTGAAGAGGCCGAGCGAATTTGAGCCGGGGGAACTTAACCAAGGGAGCGCGCGAAGGCGCCACGCATTCTGTCGCAACGGAGCCCGCCAAGCCTCGTGGAACCATTCGAGATACTGGAGCTTACACCCCCAGCTCAACCATATGAAGGTAGAGCATGCTCCGGATGGTGACGATGCCGCTGGCACGGCTGCTCTTGGTGGCAGCTTGGCTGGTTCTCGGCGTGTCGGCGAACAGTCTCGCGCAGGAAGGCGCACCGAGCCGCATCGCGATCCTGCTCGACGTCCAGGGCGCCATCGGCCCGGCGACGACGGAATACATCTCCCGCGGTATCGCGGAAGCGACCGAGCGCCATGCGGCGCTGATCATCATGAGGCTCGACACGCCCGGCGGGCTCGAGACCGCCATGCGCGACATCGACCGCGACATTCTGGCCTCCTCCATTCCGTTTGCCGCCTATGTCGCACCCAGCGGCGCACGCGCGGCGAGTGCCGGGACCTACATGGTCTATGCGAGCCATCTCGCGGCCATGGCGCCGGGCACCAATATCGGCGCGGCGACGCCGATCCAGATCGGCGGCGGCGGGCTTCCCTCCGGCAGCGAGAAGGACGGCAAGGAGGGCAGCCAGCCGGGAGGCGGGGACACATTGGAGCGCAAGGCCACCAACGATGCGGTGGCCTATATCCGTTCGCTCGCCGAAATCCATGGCCGCAATGTGGAATGGGCGGAAAAGGCCGTGCGCGAGGCAGCGAGCCTCTCGGCTTCCGCCGCGAAAGAGGCCGGCGTCATCGAAATCGTCGCGACCGATCTTCCCGATCTCCTGGCCCAGGCCGACGGCCGCTCCGTGCGCGTGCAGGACCATCCCGTGCGGCTCGCCACGAAGGGACTGACGATCGTCTCCATCGAGCCCAACTGGCGCACGCGTCTTCTGACCATCATCACCAATCCGAACGTGGCCTATATCCTGCTGCTGGTGGGGATGTACGGCATCATCTTCGAGTTCTTCAATCCAGGCTCATTCTTTCCCGGTGTGGCCGGTGCGATCTCGCTGCTGATCGGCCTCTTCGCGCTCAACCTGCTGCCGACCAATTATGCCGGGCTGGGACTGATCGTGCTGGGTGTCGCCCTGATCATCGCGGAGACGTTCACCTCTTCCTTCGTGCTCGGCATCGGCGGCGTCACGGCGCTTGCCACGGGCTCGATCCTTCTCTTCGACACCGGCGTCCCGGGGTTCGCCCTGTCCCTTCCGGTCGTTGTCGCAGCGACCGCCGCTACCGCGCTTCTCCTGCTGGCGGCGGCGACCGTATCCTTGCGCGCCTATCGGCGGCGCATCGTGACGGGAGAGGGTGTTCTCACCGGAAATCCCGGTGAGGTCGAGGAGTGGTCGGGGCATGAGGGGTGGGTGCTGATCAACGGGGAGCGCTGGCGTGCGCGCGCGGCGGCTCCTCTCGAACCCAAGCGGCAGGTTCGCGTGGTTGCCAGGAAGGGCCTGACGCTCGTGGTCGAACCCGCGCCGGAGCAGCCGTTGCCGGATTGAGGAGAAGTCCATGCCCACTATCGACGTCAACACTCTCGCTTATGCCGTCATCGTCGTCGTGCTGATCGGAATTATCGTGACGGCATTACGGATCCTGCGTGAATACGAGCGCGCCGTGGTCTTCACCCTCGGCCGGTTTTCAGGGGTCAAGGGGCCGGGGCTCGTCATCGTCATTCCCTTCGTGCAGCAGATCGTGCGCGTCGACCTGCGCACAATCGTCCACGACGTGCCGAGCCAGGACGTGATCTCGCGCGACAATGTCTCCGTGCGCGTCAATGCGGTGCTTTATTTCCGCGTCGTCGATCCGGACAAGGCCATCATCCAGGTCGCGGATTTCATGGCCGCCACGAGCCAGCTCGCGCAGACGACACTGCGTTCGGTGCTGGGCAAGCACGAACTCGACGAGATGCTGGCGGAGCGCGACAAGCTCAACGCCGATATTCAGGCGATCCTCGATTCCCAGACCGATGCCTGGGGCATCAAGGTCGCGAATGTGGAGATCAAGCATGTGGACATCAACGAAAGCATGATCCGCGCCATCGCACGGCAGGCCGAGGCCGAGCGCAACCGCCGCGCTCGCATCATCAGCGCGGAGGCCGAGCAGCAGGCGGCGGAAAAACTCGTCGAAGCGGCGCGAGCCCTGTCGGAACTGCCGGAGGCGATGCAGCTGCGCTATCTCTCGGCCCTGCACGACATTGCCGGCGAGCGCAGCTCCACCATCGTGTTCCCGATGCCCGTCGACCTTCTCGGCCATCTGACCAGAGCGGTTCTTCCGCAACAGAGGCCGTTGCCGGAAGGCGCATCGCGCTGAAACGGGATCCGCTTTCTCCCAAAAGCGGCAAATGCCAACCCTGCGGTCTCCCACGGGGTTGGCGCGATGTCGCTAGCGCGTCGTGCGGAAAAGTGGACCCGGTTTTCCGCCCCAAACGATGCGCTCATCCAACGAGAGAGCATCGGGTCGATCCCAAAAGTGGAGGCCGCTTTTGGGTCCGATGCTCTAGGGACGTGCGTGAGATCAGATGATCAGGAAGTCGGCGGCGGTCAGCTTGAGGTTCTTGGAGAGCGTGGCGATTTCCACCGCCTTGCCAGAACCCGCGCCGTCGGCATCGTAGGAGAGGATGCCGGTCTTCTTGTTATAGATCAGGTAATCGTTGCCGTCCTTGGCCTTGTCGCCGATGGTGAAGAACGCCTTGTTGAGCTTGCCCGGCTTCAGTTCCGTGCCCTTGCCGAGCTTGGTGAAGACGGCGTTGTCGAGCCAGAGCGTGTCGTCCTTGACGTTAAAGTCGGCGATCTTGTCGAAGTTGCTCTTCTTGTTCGGCTTGGTGTCGAACACGAAGATGTCCTTGCCCGCGCCGCCGGTCAGCACGTCGTTGCCGAGTTTGCCGTAGAGCTTGTCGTTGCCGAGCCCGCCGGCCAAACGATCCTTGCCCTTGGTACCCCTGAGAATGAGGTCCATGACAGGCGGGGGCGGATTATCCGTAGGCTTGCCGGGGTCCGGGGTGCCGGAAACAGAGCTCAGATCTGCCAGGCTCGCGGTTCCGTCCGCGAATTGGAAAAACTCGACATTGAGGACGGTATCGCTGCCATCCCTCGCTGCCTGCTTGTCGGCGATCAGCAACGAGCCGTCCGCGTTCTTCGTCACCGTATAGTCGGAGCGGGTGCCGTGGAAAACGGCGATATCGCTTCCGGTGTTGCCATCGAGCCTGTCGTTTCCTGCACCGCCATCCAGCCTGTCATTGCCTGCGCCGCCCCAGAGCACGTCGTTGCCGCCGCCGCCGGTCAGGGTATCGTTGTGATAGCCGCCGTCAAGCTTGTCGCTGCCGCTCGTGCCGTTCCAGACGAGGCCGGTCCCATGGGCCGGACTCGAATAGCCCGCCGTGATGACGTCGTTCGCCGGCTTGCCCTGCGGCGTGAAATCGGTCGGCGGCAGATAGGCCGGGTCGAGGCTGGTCTGGTAGCTCCACAGGAAGGCGCCGTCGAGCCACTGGCCGCCGTAGTTCTCCATCACGTGATAGAGCGCCTCGTAGCAGTCCTTCTGCTCCTGCTGGTCGACGGTGTTGCCCACAAGCCAGCCGGGGCTCAGGTTGACGCCGTCATAGCTGCCATAGCCGATCTCGGTGAAGATGACCTTCTTGCCCCAGAGTTCGGAGAGCTGCTTCCAGGTATCGACAACCGAGGTGGTGCCGTAGACCTCCTGCGAGTTCCAGTTGATCGGCGGCTTGATCCAGGAATCGATCAATTCCTGCACCGTCGGGCTGGTGCTGTTGGTCATGCTGAAATAGGCGTCGACGCCGATATAGTCGACCTTGTCCCAGAACTTGACCTTGAGCGCCTCCGAATCGGTGGCGGCATAGGTGACCTTGCCGGAGAAGACCTGACGCACCGCATCGATGATCTCGCCCCATTTCTGGGTATAGGACTTGCCGTCGCTGCAGAGCTTGCTCGGGTCGGTCATGCTCTTCATCTCGGTGCCGACGACGAACATGGCCGCGCCGCCCGCCTGCGCGACCTTGGCGTATTCCACCATCATGGCCTTGTAGTTGGCGAACCACAGCTTGGGATCGGTCGGCTCGATCAGCGCGCGCCAGACACGGTTGTCGGTCTCCACATGGGGCTTGACCACCACGTTCAAGCCACGGGCCACGGCATCCATGATGCCCTGCTTGACCTGGGTGAGGCTGTCGCTCTCGCTCATCCAGGGCGTGGTCGGATTCAGGTTGAGCTTCATGTCGTTGCTGTTCTCGTTCGACATGAAGAAGTTCGGCACCATGGTGACGGTGCTGGCGCCGGTGGCCTTGATCTGATCCATTGCGGAAAGGCCGCTGCTCGTCTGGAAGCTGCCGCCCCAATAGGACGGCAGGCTGATGCCTTCCCAGGTGAAAATCGATTCGTCCGCCATGGTTCTTGCCCCTTCTCGCTCGGCCTGCCGGTGGTTCACGGCTCTTGCGGCGAAGCTTCCATAATGTTTCGATCAAATAATAAAGAAATGCTATAACAATAACATTTACCGATTCAAGGTTTGTGATTATATTCAAGGCGGCTGCCCCGGCGGCGGTCGCGGCCGGGGCCATTATCGTCGGAGGCGATGATCGTCGGAAAAGATTGCGGGGCAGGTGGCTGTTCACGGCCCGGCGCAACCTGTATGGATTTCCCGAGAGATTGCCGATTGCCGGTAAAAATTGGCCGGAACGGCGGGCATCCGCGTTGATGCCTTGAAAACCGCCCATCCTTAGAAGGAAGAAGCATGTTTACCCTTGAAATCGCCGGCAAGGCGGTCGCCATCACCAATGCGGACGAGGACCAGGCTCAGGAACTCTTTACGAGCGAGGAGTTCAAGGACGACCTCAAAGCCTTCACCAGCGACGGCGAGCCGCTCTGGGACGGCAAGGCGCCTCTGAAGGTCCGCCGCGCCTCGGAAGACGAGGCCGATGCCTTCGACGACGCCATGGAGGACGATGAGGAAGACCTCGACGAAGAGGATGATGATGACGAGGGCGGCATCGACGTGATGTTCCTGGTGCTCGTCGACGACGTCGATGACGACCAGGACGACGCGTGATCCCTTAATCCCTTGACCGACAGATTCCTGTCCTCGCCTCCTCTAACGCCTTGAAGGAGCGGCTTGCGCCGCGCTCACATGCCTTTTCCCAAGACCAATCCCAGCCTCGAACGCGCACTTGTCGATCGGGGTTACAGCGAACCGACCCCTGTCCAGGCCGCCGTGCTCCAGCCGGAGGCGAAGGACCGGGATCTGCTCGTCTCGGCCCAGACGGGCTCGGGCAAGACCGTGGCCTATGGCCTTGCCCTGGCCTCTACCCTTCTGGGCGAAGCCGAGCGGTTCGGAGAGCCTAGGGAGCCGCTGGCGCTGATCATCGCGCCGACGCGCGAACTGGCGTTGCAGGTCCACCGGGAACTGATCTGGCTCTACGGGCCGGCGGGGGCGCGGGTCGCATCCTGCGTCGGCGGCATGGACGTGCGGCGCGAGCAGCGCGCCCTGGCCGATGGCTGCCATATCGTCGTCGGCACGCCGGGCCGCCTGCGCGACCACCTGGAGCGCGGGCGCCTCGACACGTCGAAGATGCGCGCGGTGGTGCTCGACGAGGCGGACGAGATGCTCGATCTCGGCTTCCGCGAGGATCTCGAATTCATCCTTGATGCCACGCCGCAGGAGCGCCGCACGCTTCTGTTCTCGGCGACGATTCCGCGCAACATCGCGGCGCTCGCGCGGCGCTACCAGCGCGAGGCGCTTCGTATCGACACCCTGGTCGAGAACCAGCCGCATGGCGACATCGAATATCGCGCGGTGCGCATCGCGCCGAACGAGATCGAGCTTGCCGTGGTCAACGTGCTGCGCTTCTTCGAGATGCGTGGCGCCATGGTGTTCTGCCACACCCGCGAGGCGGTGCGGCATCTGCATGCCAGCCTGACGGAGCGCGGCTTTTCGGCCGTGGCGCTCTCAGGCGAACTTACGCAGAACGAACGCAGTCACGCCCTGCAATCCTTGCGCGACGGCCGCGCCCGCGTCTGCGTCGCAACCGACGTCGCCGCGCGCGGCATCGATCTGCCGGATCTCGGCCTCGTCATTCATGCCGAGTTGCCGAACGATCACGAAACCCTTCTCCACCGCAGCGGCCGCACGGGCCGTGCGGGGAGAAAAGGGGTCTGCGTGATCCTCGTGCCCTATACGCGCCGCCGCAAGGCCGAGCGTCTTCTGGACGATGCTGGCGTGGACGCGACCTGGGGCGGCCCGCCCTCGGCCGACGAGATCCGCCTGCGCGACCGCGAACGTCTCCTGAAGGATCCGTCCCTTTCCGAAGAGGCGACGGAGGAAGATATCGCCATGGCGCGCGCGCTGCTGGCCGAGCGCTCGGCGGAAGATATCGCGACCGCCTTCGCGCGCTTCCACCGCGCACGTCTTCCCGCGCCGGAAGAAATATTCGACGCCGGTGCCGATCGCGGCCCGCGCGAGCGTTCCGACAAGCGGGCGCGGGAACAGGAGCGCGATCACCGCAGCACGCGCGCGGGACGCGAAGAATATGGCGGCGGCGGGGACATGGTGTGGTTCCGCATGAGCGTCGGACGCCGCAACAACGCCGACCCCCGCTGGCTCCTGCCGATCATCTGCCGCCTCGGCCACGTGACGAAGAAGGAGATCGGCACGATCCGCATCTTCGACGGCGAAACGAAGTTCGAGATCGCCCAATCCATCGCGCCGAAATTCGCGGCGGCCGTGCGCAAGACCAACGACGAAGACATCCGCATCGAACCCGCCGAAGCGCCGGGCGGACGGCGCGACGGCGAGGGCCGGGCAGACAAGAAATTCCCGCCGAAGAAGGGTGGGCCCAAGGGGGCTCCGAAGGGTGAATTTCGCAAGGGGCCGAAGGGCGACTTCAAGGGGGGGCCAAAGGCAGGCTTCTCGAGCGGGCCAAAGAGGTCGCAGAAGGAGGGCCCGAAGGGTGACAAAGGGCCACCACCGCAGGGAAAGCAGAAACGCCGTTCTGCCGACAAGCGATCACGGGATTAAGGGATGCATGACGGGCCTGCCCGTTCGTCACGGACGGGCGCAAGGCTTAGAGCATCGATCCCAAAAGTGGACTCCACTTTTGGGATCGATGCTCTCTTTTATCGAGCGCGCATCGTTTGGGGCGGAAAACCGGGTCCACTTTTCCGCACGATGCGCTAGAACGATCACCAGACCCTACCCCGGACGCCTTGGTGTGCATGGATGCGCGCCTGTCGCCCCGAGGGGCGAGGCCCTGAGGTCGATTTTGAGGCGATGAAGCCCAGGTCGACGTGCCGTTGCGGATCGTGTGGCCGTCTTCTTCCAGTTCGAGACCGACGGCGGCGTTCGCCGCAGCGAATTCGTCAGACTTTTCGCGATCGCGACCGGTGAAAAGGAACGCAGGCAAGTTCCTCCTCGTTACGCTTTCAGAACGTGAAGGATCGGAGGAGGCCTGTCATGTTGAGCAAAGAGGATCTGGATGCGCGCGCCTCGCTCAAGTTCGAAACGGCGGGTGCGCATCTCGATGGCGGGCGTATCGATTGGAGCGATGCGGAGAATTTCGACTCGCTGCGCGAGGCCATGCATTGGGCGATGACGGCGGAGCCGCCGCCCGGCAAGGAGCCTTATATCCGTACCGCCTCCGGCCGCGTGCTCGATCCGGATATGCTGGAACAGGTCTGGGTGAGCGTTCAGGGACCTTGAACGGACAAGGATCCGCGCGTCAGAGCCAGCCCAGGCTGAGCGCGCCGACGGCCAGATAGCGCGCGGTCTTGGCGAGTGCGACGAGCAGGATGAAGATCGGCAGGGGCTCGCGCAGGACGCCCGCCACGAGCGTCAGCGGATCGCCGATGACGGGAAGCCAGCTCAACAGCAGCGTCCAGCGCCCATAGCGGTGATACCAGCCCTCCGCCTTCGCCATCTTGTCCCGCTTTACCGGAAACCAGCGTCGTCCTTCGAAATGGGTGAGAAAGCGGCCAAGGAACCAATTTGCGATGGAGCCGAGCGTGTTGCCCAGGCTCGCCACGAGAATGAGGAGCCACCACGAATAGCGGTCCGAGACCAGCATCCCGAACAGCACCGCCTCCGACTGGAAAGGGAAGAGGGTGGCCGAGAGGAAGGAGGCGGCGAAGAGCGCGCCATATTCGGCAAGGAGCAGCATGGGGCTTCGGTTCTTCGCTTCGGTAGAATCTTGGGTGAGGAGGCGAGGGAGGTAGGCGGTCGCCCGGCCGAAGCCCTACCATGCTTCGCCCCGCTTGCCAGCTCCGGCGGGGCCTGCCACCGGGGGCATAATGTCCCGGCCGCTTGCCATTTTTCCCTTTCCCGGATTACGAACGGCGCCTGAAACTGGCGTTCGAACGATCCCGGTCCGTCCGTTTCGCAGGAAAGGAACGGCGTATCTTGGATCTGTTCGATGTGGTGGTGATCGGCGCCGGTGCCGCGGGCATGATGTGCGCCATCGAGGCGGGAAAGCGCGGGCGCTCCGTGCTGATCCTCGATCATGCGCGGGCCCCCGGCGAGAAGATCCGTATTTCAGGCGGGGGACGCTGCAATTTCACGAATCTGAACGCCGCGCCGCGCAACTACATCTCGCAGAACCCGAGCTTCTGCATCTCGGCCCTGCGCCGCTACACGCAGAACGATTTCATCGCCCTCGTGGAGCGCTACGGCATCGCCTATCACGAGAAGACCCTGGGCCAGCTTTTCTGCGACGGCTCGTCCCGCCAGATCGTCGATCTCCTGGTCAGCGAGATGAAGCGCTATGGGGTGGAGCTTCGTCTCAACACGAGCGTGGAAAAGACGGAGCGGAATGCGGAGGGTTTTCGTCTCGCGCTCTCGCAGGGCTTCGTGCAGTGCAAGTCGCTGGTCGTCGCATCGGGCGGCAAGTCCATCCCGAAAATGGGCGCGACCGGGTTCGGCTACGATCTCGCGGCGCAGTTCGGCGTGAGCGTTACCGAGACGCGCCCGGCTCTCGTGCCGTTGACGCTGGAGCCGAACCTGCTCGCGCGGCTGCAGCCCCTGGCGGGTGTCGCCGTCGACGCGGTGGCGTCCTGCGGCAAGACGCAGTTCGAGGAGGCGATGCTGTTCACCCATCGCGGCTTGAGCGGCCCGGCCATCCTGCAGATCTCGTCCTATTGGCGCGAGGGTGACGAGATCAGCCTCGCCATGCTGCCCTCGGTCAACCTGTTCGAGGAGCTGCGTGCCGCCCGCGCGCAAAACGGACGGCAGGCGCTGCAGACCGCGCTATCGGGCTTCCTGCCCAAGCGCCTCGCGCAGCTCGTGGCGGAAGCGGAAAAGGCCACCGGCAATCTTGCCGATCTTTCCGACAAGGCCTTGCGCCGCATCGACGAGGCCGTAAACCGCTGGCGCTTCAAACCCGCTGGCTCGGAAGGTTATCGCACGGCGGAAGTGACGTTGGGCGGCGTCGATACCCGCGCCCTCGATTCAAGGACCATGGAAGCCAAGGCAGTGCCGGGCCTCTATTTCATCGGCGAGGTGGTGGATGTGACCGGCTGGCTCGGCGGCTACAATTTCCAATGGGCCTGGTCGTCGGGCTGGTGCGCGGGACAGGCGGTTTGACGGGAAGCAGCTTTTCGTGGATCCGCTTCGTGCCGGCCTTTGCTGAAGCTGGCACGAAGCATGTCATCCGCGATCTGATCTCAAGTTTTCAGATATGAGCCGTCAATACCTGCGGTACTGATAGGCCGTCGCGCGATATGTGTTCGGGTTCGTCACTTGCGATCCGCTCGCGTTCGGCACCGGAGTCCGCATCATCGTGTAGGGTTGAGCATAGGGCTGACGGTGCGGGTGGACGCTACCCGTCGATTGTGGGGCATGATGCCGCCTCGTGGCGTGGTGCCGAGGCGTGGCGTGACGCTTCTGCATCGTCTGGGTCTGGTTCATGCCGGATGGAGAAGCCGTCGATCCGGTTGTCGGAGGATTCGCGGGCTGCATGCCGCTCGGAGCCGGAGCCGACGGAGCCGGAGTTGCAGGAGTCGGAGTTGCAGGAGCCGGCGGGGCTTGCGCCATCGCTCCCATGGCGCCGAAAGCGAACGCTGCAATCGCAACTGTGCTGACAAGAAAATGACGCATCTGATTACTCCTCGGTTGGGGCGAAACCTCAAGAGTGGCGCGCCCTCTCGATGGAGAATAAACGCCGATGAGCTGGGCATAGTTGCAGCCATGTGACAAACGCGGCAGGCGGATCGGAGCTCTGTAAACAGCTCCGGCAGGACGGCAAAAACCGCGTTTTTCGTTATTCCGCCCGCACGATGACCTCGATCGGCGCGATGGTGCCGCGCTCGAGCGTGCGCATCACATTACCGAGACGTTCCGGCGTGGCCGGCCCCATCAGGATGTGCAGGCCGAGCGGCGGCGCTCCATGCATCGCAGCATTCTCGCGCATCTCACGGCCGAGCTTGAGCGCGAAATCGCGCCTGTTGCGCTCCTTCTCGACAGTGAAACCCGCCGCCGTCAGAAGCGAGCGATAGGTGTCCACCGGCTCGACGAAGCTCGTCTCCGGGGTCGCGGCCCAGGGCATCGGGTAGGGCAGTGCGTCGTCTTCCATCAGCATGATGTCGTATACGCCGAAGCGCGCTCCCGGCTTGAGCACGCGCCGCGCTTCCTTGAAGAGCTTCGCCTTGTCGGCGATGTTCATGCCGACATGGACGAGAATGGCGCCGTCGAATGTGGCGTCATCGAACGGCATGTCGAGCGCGCTGGCCTGCTCGAAGGCGACGCGGTCGGCAAGGCCGCAGCGGCGGGTCAGGGCGTTCGCCACTTCCACGAATTCGCCGGTGAGATCGATGCCCGTGACGCGGCAGCCGAGCGTCTCGGCGAAATGGCGCGCCGGACCGCCGATGCCGGAGCCGATATCGAGCATATGCGTGTCGCGGGAAAAGCCGAGTTCGTGCGCTAATTCTTCCGTCTCCGCCCACCAGCCGAGATGGAACTCGTCCGCTCCGGAGAGATCGGACGCCGCGAGATGCTCGATATCCTTCCCGCTTGCGCTAAGCGCATCGAGGATCGCGCGTTCGAGGGAGCCATGGCTGTAATGCCGTGCGACTTGCTGCTCCATATCCATGGCAGGCTCCGTTCCGCATCCGAGGAAGACGTCGTCGCGGATGCCGGTGCATTTGTATAACCCGGCGCCGGCCCCGCGCACCGGACGCTTAAGGTGTACGCCGTGAGGGGCTTTGCGGGCTTGGCCGTTCGGATATTCTGCATTCGGCTGGCAGTTGACCCGCGCCCCAGAGCGGATCGATATTGTATCCGCAAAAGAGCGGAGTTCGCCATGACGCGGAAAGCCATGACGCGGAAAACCGGGCGCCTCCTGTGGGCCGCCGCCTCTATCGTCACCCTCTTCGGCATTCAGCCGGCGCTCGCCGATGCCATCGACGGCGAGTGGTGCAGCGACGACGGGCGCCATATCTCGATCGCGGGCCCGACCATCGTCACGCCGGGCGGAACGCGAATGCAGGGCTCCTACACGCGCCATTCCTTCCTGTACACGGTGCCGGCCAATGAGCCGAACAGCGGGGAGGAGGTGTCGATGCGCCTGTTGAGCGAAATCGCCGTGCAAGTCCGCTTCGGCCCGGCCGACCGGCCGCTCCAGACCTGGCACCGCTGCACCGAAACCACGAGCTGAGCTTTAGGATGCATCGGCTGCCCGGCGCGAAAAAGGTTCTTACCTTCCCGCCTGCGCCGTTATAGGAACACCTGCAAAATCAGCAGGGATCAGCCGGCTTTGGACGATACAAGACGTGACGGTGTTTACGGTGCTCCGCCCGCCGAGCTGGCGGCTGTGCCGCAAGGGGCGATCCAGTTCTCGCCGCTCGTTCCGGGCGCCCAGATGCTGGAGGCGTGCGGCGAGGGCTCTCTGTCGGGCTTGGTGGTGCTGGCGCCGCCCGGCACGCTGGAGCGGCGCTACACGCTGGCTCTGAGCCTCAAGGCGCTGGCGCCGGGTGCCAGCCTGACCGTGCTCGCGCCCAAGGACAAGGGCGGCTCGCGGCTACGCAAGGAGCTGTCGGGTTTCGGCTGCGCCGTGTCGGAGGATGCGCGGCGGCATTACCGCATCTGTACTTCTGTCCGCCCGGCGATGCCGGCTGGCCTCGACGAGGCCATCGAAGCGGGCCGGCCGCAGCAGGTAGACGAGCTCGGCCTATGGTCGCAGCCCGGCGTATTCAGCTGGAACCGGGTCGATCCCGGCAGCGCGCTCCTTCAGCAGCACCTGCCGGCCTTTTCCGGGCGCGGCGCGGATCTCGGCTGCGGCGTCGGTACGCTCGCCCGCTCGATCCTGGCATCGCCCAAGGTCGAGCACCTGACCCTGATCGATATCGACCGCCGCGCGCTGGAGGCGGCCCGGCGCAACATCGCGGATGCGCGCGCCGAGATGCGCTGGTCCGATGTACGCGCTTCCGGCGTGGGGGGCGTCGGGCTCGATTTCGTGGTGATGAACCCTCCCTTCCACGATGGCGGCGCGGAGGATCAGGCCCTGGGGCAGAGCTTCATCCGCAGAGCGGCGGAGGCTCTTCGTCCCGGCGGCCTGTGCTGGCTCGTCGCCAACCGGCATCTGCCTTATGAGGGCGTGATGAAGCCCCTGTTCCGGCGCGTGACGCTGAAGGCGGAGGCTTCCGGCTACAAGCTCTACGAGGCGCAGAAATGAGCAAGTTGCCCACCCTCCGGCTCGACCGGCTGCTCGCCAATCTCGGCTACGGCTCGCGCCGGGAGGTGCAGCAGCTCGTCTATGCAGATGCCGTGACGCTGGACGGCGAGGTGATCGAGGATGCTGATCGGCGCATCGCCGTCACGCGCGATCTGTCCGAGCGCATGACGGTCGATGGGAAGCCGCTCGATCCGCCGCCGGGGCTCGTGCTGATGCTGCACAAGCCGCTCGGAGTCACATGCTCGCACAAGGAGGCGGGCCCGCTAGTCTACAGCCTTCTGCCGCCGCGCTGGCGCCGCCGCGACCCGGCGCTCTCCACCATCGGCCGTCTCGACAAGGAGACCTCGGGCCTCCTGCTGATGACGGATGACGGCGCCCTTTTGCATCGCATCATTTCCCCGCGCAATCACGTCTCCAAGCGCTACCACGTCACCCTCGACCGCCCCTTGCGTGGCGACGAGGCGGAGATCTTCGCCTCCGGCACCCTGATGCTCGACAACGAAGACAAGCCGCTCCTGCCGGTCGAGATGGAAACGCTCTCGGAAACAAGCGCCTACGTCACTCTCACCGAAGGGCGCTACCATCAGGTGAGGCGCATGTTCGCGGCCGTGGGCAATCACGTCACCGTCCTGCACCGCGACCGCATGGGCGGTCTCGCCCTGCCGGAGGATCTTGCGCCGGGCGAATACCGCGTGCTGACAGAGGCCGACATCGCGCAGGTTCTGCCGTCCTCCCGATAGCCTCATTCCCGTGCGAAACTCCGCTATAGGCGAGGGGTTTCTGACTGAGCGGGCCATGATGCCGGGGAGGGATGGATGGCGGCCGTCACCTATGCCGGCGGGACAATCTTCGCCTTCACCTATGGCGGCATCGCGCTCGGGCGCATTCCGGGGCTTCGTCTCGACCGCGCGGGGATCGCGCTGCTCGGCGCGGCGCTGATGATCGCTTTCGGCGTGCTGACGCCGGAGGAGGCCTATCGCGCCATCGATCTCGACACCATCGCGCTGCTTCTCGGCATGATGATCGTGGTGGCGCATTTGCGGCTCTCGGGCTTCTTCCGGCTCGTCAGCGGCTGGGCCGTGACGCATGCCCACTCACCGCCGGTTCTGCTCTGCGCCGTCACGCTCACCACGGGGCTGCTCTCGGCCTTTCTTGTCAACGATGCGGTCTGCCTCGTGCTTGCGCCCCTCGTGATCGAGGTGACGAAAAGGCTGCGCCGCAATCCCGTGCCCTATCTGCTCGCCGTCGCCATGGGTTCGAATGTGGGCAGCGTCGCCACCATCACCGGCAACCCGCAGAACATGATCATCGGCACGATCTCGCGCATCTCCTATACGGCCTTCGCGGCGGCGCTCGCGCCCGTGGCGCTGGTGGGCCTCATGCTCGTCATGGGGCTGATCGCTGTTCTGAACTGGCCCGAATTCGGCGAGAAGAAGCGGCTCGGGCTCATCTCCGCGCCGGCGCGGATCCATAAGCCGCAGATGATGAAGGCGCTCGCGGTGACGCTCGGCGTGATCATCGCGTTCTTCTCCGGCGTGCCGGTGACCAAGGCCGCGATCGTCGGCGCGGCGCTGCTGCTGGTGACGCGGCAGGTCAAGCCGGGCAAGGTCTATCGCGAGATCGACGGCCCTTTGCTTCTCATGTTCGCGGCCCTGTTCGTCGTCGTCGCGGGCGCGGAGAAAGCCCTGCTTTCTCCGGAGATCATCGCGCAGGCGCATGCCCTGCAACTCGGCAATGCCTATGTCCTGACGGGGCTTACGGCGCTGCTCTCGAACCTCGTCAGCAACGTGCCCGCCGTGCTCGTGCTCAAGCCCTTCGTGCAGGGCCTGTCCGATCCGCAGCATCTCTGGCTCGTCATCGCTATGGCTTCGACGCTTGCGGGCAATCTCACGCTGGTCGGTTCCGTCGCCAATCTGATCGTCGCCGAGCGTGCCCGCGCGGAAGGGATCGCCATCGGATTCTGGACCTATTTCCGCGTCGGCGCGCCACTCACGCTGATGACGCTGGCGCTCGGCGCGTGGTGGCTGAGCCGCGGGTGAGGGCCACCGGTCACGCGAGCCGCGCGATGAGATCGACGAGTTCACCCAGATGCTCGAGCCGCTTGAAGCGCGGCGCGGCGACGGGCTCGTCGTCGTGCTCCAGCGCCCAGGTCAGCGCGTGCGGCACGTAAACGCCCCAGCTTCCGGCCTGGATGGCGGGGACGATGTCGGATTTCAGCGAATTGCCCACCATCATGCTGCGGCCCGGCCCATCGCCGTGGCGGTTGAAGATGCGCTCGTAGGTCGAGGCGTTCTTCTCGCTCACGATCTCGACCGCGTCGAACAAGTCGCCGAGCCCCGATTGCGCGAGCTTGCGCTCCTGGTCGAACAGATCGCCCTTGGTGATCAGGACGATGCGATAGGCCCCCGCCAGCCGCTCCAGGGTCTCGCGCACATGGGGCAGGGTCTCGACGGGGTGGCTCAGCATCTCTTGTCCCGCCGCGAGAATCCGCTGGATCACCGCTGCCGGCACGCGCCCGTCGGTCACCTCGATGGCGGTCTCGATCATCGAGAGCGTGAAGCCCTTGATGCCGTAGCCGTAGAGCTTGAGGTTGCGCCGCTCCGCTGCGAGCAGCCGGCTCGCAAGCACGTCCGGCTCCCCATGCTCCGCCAGCAGAGAGGTGAAATGCTCTTCCGTCAGCCGGTAGAAATGCTCGTTCTGCCAGAGCGTGTCGTCGGCATCGAACCCGATGGTGGAGAGGGAAGTGCTGTGGGCAGGCATGGCAGGTTCGCTGTCGGTTGGGATTCAAGGCCGGGAATCTAGGGGCAAAATCCGGGCAGGGAAATATGCTCGCTTCACGGCATTGCATCTCGTCCGGAAAGCCCTGTCTCACGCCCGAAGGCTCGCTTAAGGAGCCCGTGCTTACTTCCCAGCCGGCTTGTCGATTTTCCGGGCCTTGCCAGTCTGTCTCTGCGAGCGATCGCCGGATGAAGGGGCGCCCCCTTCATTCTCCCATCGCGGCAGGCTCTCGTTCTGCTTGGGTTTCGCCGAACTCCGAGGTGTTTTCGCATCAGTCTTCGCAATCATGGAACCTCTCCCTCCATCAGGGATCAAACCTCCGGAATCTTCGTCCCTTCCGTCGTGAATAACGGGGCGCGGATCGACACGCTCACTCAAACCCCATCCGCGTCTCAGCGCGTCGGAGAGCTGCGCAGGCCCTTTCGAATGGCGATCTCGTACACAAGCAGACACCCTGCCATCAGCAGGACGGAGATGAGCGCCTGATCCAACATGACGGATCCTCCTTCAGCGATAGAGTAAAAACTCTAAGTCGATATTCTTATCATAAGTCAAAATATCTGTAATAAATTCTACTCTCTCCCAATAACTAAGATAGCATAATCATTGAATTCGCATTTTTTAAATTGCCCATCCCGATGTAATTCATTGGCATATGCCCCATATAGTTTGAGAGAGTGGCGTTGATTTTTCTTGAGACCGCCGCTCATGCCCAAGGTGGCCCTCCTCGGAGTGCGTATCGAGATATCGAGAGCGCATTTTTCACTGAGGATACCAGCCGGGCGGAGCCCTTACCGACCGCACAGATGTGTTCTTCGTTCGTGCATTGCGGCCTGCACGAACCCCACGATGAGGAACACGTCATGCAAGTCCATCGCTTCGCGGTCGGAGAAACGGTCCTTTATACCGAGACGCATATTCCCGATCTCGCCTGGAAGGCGTCTTACACCGTCGTCGCCTGCATCAGGTCCGATGACGCCGAGCCGCAATACCTGATCCGCTCCATCCATCGAGTCGAGGAACGCGTGGTCGGCGAGCACGAGCTCTGCCGTACGCCGCAGCCGCTTCGGACATCCCAGTGGCCCGAGAACGGGCTCTTCGACGATGTTTTCGACATGGATGCGGCCAACTTCAATCTTCCATCCATCGCCGACCGGCCTTTTGCGCCCCGGCGGATGGGTTCACTCACCGGAGGCCGACATGTCTAGACTTGTTCCCGTGCTGACCGAAGATCAAAGAGCCTGGATCGCCATAGGCAGCATGGCCTTGGTGTTTGCCTTCGGCATGTTCCTCGTGCTGTTCGTGCACTGAGCATTCCATCAACCGCATTCATCCGCCAGCGCCAAGCTGTCATAAAGGAACCATCGATGTCGAATCATCGCTTTGCGTGCGGGCAGCACGTCACGTTTACCGACAAACGCTTTCTTGGCCCGAATTGGAGCGGCGCCTTCACCATCGTCAAGCAATTGCCGTCGGGCGAGGGTGCGCCGCGTTACCAGATCAAGAGTGCCATCGAGACCTATAGCCGGGCAGCCTACGAGCATCAGCTCAGCGTCGCCTCCGCAATGTTCAAGTAAGAAACGCGAAAGCAGGAAAGACGCTATGCCCGATCCGAAAAGACTCGTCAGTTTTCTGGTCTCACCTGTTGTCAATGGCGGCGATCCCGAGCTGATCGTCGAGCTGGATGACGGTTCCAGGGTCACGCTCACGGCAACGTTCGAGCAGATCGAGGATATGGCCGATGCCTTGGACGACATTCTCGACACGACAATGCCCGCCGTTGTTGAGGATGCGCCCGATCAAACCACGCCTCCTCTCTAGGAAAATCCCACTGGGAACCGAAAAAGGATTGAATGAAAACGAGAGAAAATAACAAGCTTGCTGCGAGCAGAGCGGAAGCATACGCGCCGATGCCGCGGGATTCGGCTCTGATGGCCGGAGTGATCAGCGGCGTGACGGCCGCCATTGCCCTGGCGCTTTTCGGAAGATTTTATTCCATCGATATGCTGTCATACCCGGTTCTCGACGCCGCCCTGGTGCTTGCAAGCTTCATCGCCGCCTTCCTGTGGTTCCGTGTCCTGAAGCGTCGACACAAAACGGCCCGGGCCGCCGAGCTTCGAAAGATCGAAGCGGGCGATAGGGCCGACTGAACTCCGAAAAACGACAGGCTTCTTCAGCTTCCCGAGAAGGCCGCCTAGCCCGGTGCCGCCGTGTCGATGCTCACCACCACGGACATGCCGGGGGCGAGTTGCCCGGCAAGCTCCTGGCCGGGATCGATGGCGACGCGCACGGGGACGCGCTGGGCAACCTTGGTGAAGTTGCCCGTCGCGTTATCGGGCTTGAGCACGCTGAACTCCGAGCCTGCGGCGGGGGAGAAGCGTTCCACATGGCCGTGCAGGCTTGCATGCTCCAGCGCATCGACAGTGAACGTCACCGGCTGGCCGACCTTCATGTCGGAGAGCTGGGTTTCCTTGAAATTGGCGACCACCCAGACTGTCTCCGGCACGATGGCCATGAGCTGGCTGCCCGCCGCCACATATTGCCCGAGCCGCGCGCCGACCTCGCTCAGGCGGCCGTCCTGCGGCGCCGTGATCGTCGTGTTCTGAAGGTCGATCTCGGCGAGGTGCACGGCGGCTTCCGCACCCTGCACCGCAGCCTCCAACGACTGACGGCTGACGCGGGTGGCGGCGAGATCCTGCCGCGCCACTTCCAGCGCCGCCTGCGCTTGCCCGAGAGCTGCCTTCGCCTGTTCGAGGGAGGCCTTGCTCTGATCGGCGGCGCTCTGGGTCGTCACGCCTCTCTGCAGAAGCGGCTCGACACGGTTCCAGTTGGCTTCCGCCGTCGCGAGTGCCGCTTTCGCCCCGTTCACCTGCGCTTCGCCGGCCGCGATGCGCGCCTCGTCCGAGCGGCGCTTCTGCTCGGAATTGGCGAGCGCGGCCTTCTGGGCGGCAAGGCTCGCCTCAGCCTGTTTCAGCTTCTGCTCGAAGATGCGGCTGTCGAGCCGTGCGAGCACCTGTCCTGCCTTGACCTTCTGATAATCCTGCACCGCGACCTCGGCGATGTAGCCCGCAAGCTGCGGGCTGATGATGGTCACCTGCCCCCGGATATAGGCGTTGTCGGTGGTCTCGACCGAAGAGGTGAAGGGCGGCAGGCGCCACGCATAGAGAACCAGCGCGAGCCCGGTAAGGCCGAGCGCGACGGCGATGAGGGAAGCGGTCGATCTGAAAAGCCTGGTCATGACAATCGTTCGATGGGTTTCGTCAGCTTGCGGTCGGTTGTGGGGCGGCGGCGCTTTGCCTGAGAGCGATAAGCGCCATGTGGATGAACAGCGCGCAGAGCGCGAAGGTGGAGAGGGCAGTGATCAGCAGGAACGCGTCGTTATAGGCGAGCACGTTCGCCTCCCGCGTCGCCTGCTGGCCGAGCAATGCCAGTCCTTCCGCATTGCGCAGGGTCGGGTCCGTGATCGTCCGGCCATAGGCCGCGCCGAGCTGGCTTGCGCGCTGCGCGACGAACGGGTCCATCAGCGTGATGTGCTGCACCAGCGCATGCGAATGAAATTTTTCGCGCCAGGTGACGAATGTGCCGAAGGCCGCGGACCCCAGAAGCCCGCCGAGACTCTGGGTCACGAGAAACACGATGATGAAACTCAGGATATAGTTCGGGCCTTTCTTCAACGCCGACATCATGCCCGAAGCGAGCGCCGGCGGCAGGAAAAGCGCGCCGGCCAGTGCGATCATCGCCTGGCTCGCATACATCTGCGCGGGGCGCGTGAGGTTGGTCGCGCGGCTGTCCATGTAGGCGCCGATGGCAAGCAGGGCGAGCGACGCCGCATGGATCGCGGGTTCGCGTCCCGGCTTCATCAGCACCGCGCAGGCGAGGCCTCCGGCAATCGTCGTAAATAGAATGAGCCAGGTCAGCGTGGCGATCTGCTCGTTCTGCAGGCCGAGCACCTGAAAGAAGCCGAAGGCGCCGCTCGACTGCTCGGACAGCACGATGCGAAACAGAAGAAGCGCACCGGTGAAATGCAGAATTTCCTTGCTCGCCAGCCAGCGCACGTCGATCAGCGGATTCTTGCGATTGAGTTCGATGACGACCATGGCCGTGACGGCGATGATCGCGACGGCGAGCAGCACGCCGATCCACGGCGCTTCAAGCCACCAGTAAAGGCGGCCGAGAGTGAGTGCGATGGCGGCGGCGCCAAAGCCTATGGCGATGAAGAGATAGCTCACCACGTCGAGCCGTTCGATCACCTTGGCGCGGGGCGTCGGCGCGAGCGGCAGCAGATACACCGCCGCGAAGCTCATGAGCGCGAGCGCGATTTCCATCAGATACAGCCCATGCCATTGTCCGATCTCGATCAGGGCAGGGGAGATCAGGCGCGCCACCGGCATGGCGAGCGAGATGTTCGTCAGCGCAAGGCACAGGCCGATATTCATCTTCCTCGCGGGCGGGAAGGATTCGAGCGTGTAGAGAAAGCCGAGCGACGATAGAGGCGAGGCGGCAACACCGCTGAAGAAGCGCACCACGAGCGCCGATTGCAGATCGTTGGCGAAGAGATGCATCAGCGAAACGAGGACGAAGCCGATGATGGAGAGTTCGGCGAAGTTGCGCAGGCCATATTGCGCGCGGATCTTGATCAGCAGAAGCGACAGGCTGACATTGGGCGCCATATAAGCCGCCATCAGCCATGTCGTCTCGTTAGTCGTCGCGCCGAGCGAGCCTTGAATCTGCGGCAGGTTCGCGCTGATGAGATTCATGCCGAGCCCCTGTGTCAGCGCGAACAGGGTCCCCGCCAGCACATAGGCAGCCGCAAGAAGCGGCGGCTTGGGAACGAAAGCAGGTGGAGAAGGCGCGGGCTGCGGCGCGGGCGCGGAAGGCTCGTCCCGTTCCGTCTCCGGTGCGACGGCGATCTCGTCCTCGCTCAGGCGGGGTTTCTGCATTGCGGTCATGACGCTTCGATCCGTCAGGACGCGGCTTCGATATTCTGCGACATGATGCGGAACACCCGCACCGCCGCCAGCAGATCGTCTTCCGCTACGTCGGCGAGCACGCTTTCGCGCACCTCGTCGGCGAGATGGCTCACCGTCTCGGCCTGTTCGTGCCCGGCGGCGGTCAGCGCGACCTGCTTGGCGCGCCGGTCGCCGTCCACGGGCCGGCGCTCGATCAGGCCCTGGCTCTCCAGGTTGTCCAGAAGCCGCACCAGAGTCGGGCCTTCGATCTCCAGTTCCTCCGCAAGCTCCGTCTGGGTCATGCAGTCCTTTTTAAGCAGGCGCAGGAGCGTGCGCGCCCGCGCCATGGTCAGGCCGTTGGCCCTGACCCGTGCATCGAAGGATGTCCGCAGCTTGCGGCTCACCTTGGACAATTCGTCGATGAAGACGACACGGGTGCTCGTGAGGGTGGTTTTCATAGGGGGGATATTGATAGTGTGCTAATGATATGTCCGCTACATAACCCTATTCCTGAGTCGATGCAAGCAGGCGGCGCGGTCCCGGTTGGAAATCCGTCCTCGAGGGGTTATTGGGCAACAATCGCCATTCTTCGAAAGCTGATCCGATGACCGATACGCTGCCAGACCGTCTCTCCACGAATCCGCAGAGCCCCTATTACGATGCCGCCGTGCTGGAGCGGGACGTGGGCGTCCGCTTCAAGGGCGTCGAGAAGAACAACGTGGAAGAATATTGCGTCAGCGAAGGCTGGGTGCGGCTCTCGGTCGGCAACTCCAAGGACCGGGCCGGCAATCCCCTGACCATCAAGCTGAACGGTCCCGTCGAGCCCTATTTCCGCGGGAAATAGCGCGCCCTAAAATCGCGCCAATCTGGCTGGAATTTCCGGCATGGAGTTCTTGCCGAAACTCCTGTCTTGTTGAAACTCTTGGGTTGAAATTCTTGGGTTGAAACTCTTGGGCGGACCGGAATGGCCGTAGCGGCTTTTCCAGGCCCACGTGCCATAGCCGGATTGAAAAAGGCGTGCCTTCATGCGGATCAACCGACGCGGCCTTCTGGCCGGAGCAGCCTCCCTTGCTATCGTTCGCCCCGCACTTGCGACGGATGTGGATGTCCTGATCGTCGGCGCAGGCGCCGCGGGCCTCACCGCCGCCAAGGCGCTCCGGCGTGCCGGGCGCAGCTTTACGCTGGTCGAGGCGCGCTCCCGCATCGGCGGGCGGGCTTATACGGACCGCTCTCTTGGGGCGTTCTTCGACGCCGGCGCGCATTACATTCATTGGGCCGAGCACAATCCCTGGCGGCAGATCGCGGCGGATCTGGCTGTTCCGCTGAGCGAGGAAGCGACGGGCGGCGGGTTCCGGGTCTACCGCAACGGCACGCTCGTGCCCGACGCCGAGCGTCGGCGCCGCCGCGCCGCCTATCGCGATCTCGAGAGCCTGATCGAGGCGACCGGATCGGTGGACGGCTCGTTTGCCGATGTGGTGCGCAACAAGCCGCGGGAAATGGCGGACGCCGCGGGCGGCATCACCCTCTTCGCCCTCGGGGAGGAGCCGGAGCGGGTGTCCCTGTTGGATTACGACCAGCTCTGGAGCGGCGACGATTTCATCCCCGCCGGCGGCTACGGCGCTCTGGTCGCTCGCTACGGAGCCGATGTGCCCGTGCGCCTCGGCACGCCCGTGACGCATCTGCGCTGGGGCGAGGGCCGCGTCGAGGCCGAGACCCCGCAGGGCAGGCTGACGGCGCGGACCGCCATCGTGACGGTGCCGGTTGGCGTGCTTCAGGCCGAGAGACTGCGCTTCACGCCGAACCTGCCTGCAGAGACCCTGGATGCCCTGGGCGGGCTTCATATGGGGGCGCTGACCAAGATCGCCCTTCGCATCGACCGCACCCGGTTCGGAAGTACGGATGCGACCGATCTCACCGATATTGACGCCAGGAGCGAGACCACGAGTTTCGAGTTCTGGCCGGAAGGGCAGGACCTCGCCCTGGCCTATCTCGGCGGGGATCATGCCCGCGAGCTGTGCGATGCCGGCGAGCGGGCCGCCACGGATTTCGCCACCGAGCGTCTCGCCGCGATGGTGGGCGGACGCATCCGTGAGGCCGTGACGGGCGGTCGTCTCGCCGGCTGGTGGAACGATCCGTATTCCCAAGGCTCCTATTCCATCGCGAAGCCGGGCCACCTGTCGGCGCGCGAGGCCCTGCGCAAGCCGATCGGCGACCTGATATGGCTTGCGGGAGAGGCGAGCGCGGGCGGGGGTGCCATGACGGTCGGCGGTGCGACGCTGGAAGGCGAGCGCGCGGCCCGCGAGGTTTTGGGACGGCTGCAACGGCTGTGAGGCTCGCGATCACGCGCTCTTTCGGAGCCGCGCCTTCGCTCGGGATTCTTGGTCCCGGGGCAGCTTGCCCACATGGCGAGCATTGAGACTGTCTGCAAAATCGTCTCGCTCCTGCCGGTCATCGGTCTCTTGGGTCATCTCAGATCCGAATAAGCGCACGCGCGGTAAGGGGAAGAGGCGGCCCGCGTCAAGGAGCCTTGGCCGCTTCGACATCCACGCTCAGGTGCATGTCCGGATGAATGCCGCAGATCACGTCATAGTGGCCCGGCTTGTCGAAACCGATGGTCACCGTATCGCCCGGGTTCTGCCCATCCGAGTTGAAGCTCATGCCCTGTCCGTCGACACGCACATTGTGCGTGCGCGTGTCGTCGTTGAGGATGCGCAGGGCCTCGCCGATCTTCATGAGAATAGCGTCGGGCGTGAAACGACGATCCTTCTGGCTCACGGTCGATGCCGCAACCGCATCGGTTCTGACACCCCATGCAATGGTCCTTGCCGGAAGACTCGCCGGGCGCGGAGGATCCTCGCTGGAGAGCGTGTTCAGAAAGGCGACAAGCTGAGCCCGTTCCTTTGCGCTGAGCGCGATGTGTCGAGGCAAATCGGCCGAGAGGGTGGGGCGCTGCACGACCTTGTCGGCGTAATGGTCCACGACATCCTCGAAGGTCGCGAGTGAACCATCATGCATGTAGGGCGCGGACCACACGCGCTCGCGTATGCTGGGCGTCTTGAAGGCATGCTCCGCCGCCTTCACGCCAAGGATCGCTCCCCGGCCCGCATCGTCTCCGGGAAGACCGATGTCGTGGAATGCCTCGTCGGTGAAGCGCCAACCCTGATGGCAGGCGACGCAGCCGGCCCTCCCTACGAAAAGGGTGAATCCCGCAAGCTCATCGGGCTCAAGCGCGTTGTCGTCGCCTTTCACCCACTTGTCGAAGCGCGTTTCAGGCGAGACGAGCGTGCGCTCGAAAGCGGCCAGGGCCTTCATCAGGTTGGCGCGCGTCACGGCGGGGTCTTCGGGGAAGGCTGTGGCGAAGGCTTGCCGGATCTGCGGATCGGATGCGAGGGCCCGGGTCACGCTCTCCAAATCGCCCGCCATCTCCTGTTTGTTCTCGATGGGGCCCGATGCTTGCGCCTCGAGGCTCAAGGCCCGCCCGTCCCAGAACCAGGACAGGCCCCATGCCATGTTCCAGAGCGGCGGCGTGCGCCTGTCGAGGGGATGGCCATCGAGCCCGGTGTGACGATCGACGCCATCGGAGAAGGACAATTCCGCCTGATGGCAACTGGAACAGGCGACATCTCCCTTCCCCGACAGGCGGGGATCCTCGAAGAGCTTCGCGCCGAGTGCGGTCTTTTCTGCCGTTGACTCATTGTCTGCGGGCATCGGCACGTGATCGGGACGCGCGAAGGCTTTCTGCCAATGCTCGATATCGAGCGAAGCAGGTTTTTCGGCCGCTCCGCCCGCGAGGGCCGCCAGCACAAGGCCCGCCAGCACCCGACCAAGCTTGGGGAGATATTCGCGCGTCGTCATGATTAGCGTAGGCTACCGAGCTGCAGCTCGAACCTTGCGACGCTGCTCAGAAACTGGCCCGTGTCCTTCACCGGCTGCTGGGGCGGCGTCACGGACGGGAATATGG
The DNA here is from genome assembly GCF_052114965.1 of Microvirga sp. 2TAF3. Lineage (NCBI taxonomy): Bacteria > Pseudomonadati > Pseudomonadota > Alphaproteobacteria > Hyphomicrobiales > Methylobacteriaceae > Microvirga > Microvirga sp. 2TAF3. The sequence goes on from NZ_JBFRFT010000017.1 coordinate 48,901, forward strand.
ACTTCAGCTCGTCGAGGCTGGCGCGGATCACCTTCGCGGCATCCGCATTCTTCGCCGCCACGTCGTTCATCGCGGTGCCGACGAGGCGATCCACTTCGAGAACGAAGCCGCGCGCATCCTGATATTCGACCACATTGGCGATGCGGCCCTTCTCGATGGCATGACCATACTCGTCAGCTGCCTGCTGAAGAACCTCGAGGGCTGTCTCGAGAGTGAAGTAGGTTCCGTTCGCCTCCTTGGCGCGCACTGCGGACTCCGCTGCTGCAAGGCGCTCGTCGAGCGCCGCGCGCGCCCGCACATAGGCTTCCTTGTTCTTGGCCTTCACAGCTTGAGAGAGCGATTTCAAGGCCACCTGGAAAGGCGCGACTCCGAAGGTCTTCAGATCATCCCGGAGGCTGCCATAGATCTCTTCTTCCGGATGCAGGAAATGGGGGAGGGCTTCCGCCCAGCGGCCGGTCTCGACCAGCTCTCCGCCCACGAGCAGATGACCGCGGATCAGCTCGACGCCGCGGTAAAGATGCAGCGAAGGCTCAAGCTTGGCTCCGCCTGCGCCACCCTCATCGCCTTCGCCGCCCATTGCGGCCGGCGGTTTGCTCTTGGCTGCCTCACCACCATGACCCTTGTGCTGGGCTAGCTGCAGCAGATCCTGTTCTGACCTGGAGCCGATCTCCAGCCGAGGCTGGGCCTGCAGAATCGCCGCCTGCGAAGCAGCCGGTGCGGCTGCCAGCACGGCGGTGCCGAGGCCCGCCCAGATCTTGCGTCTCTTCATCGTCGTCTCCTCTCGGCGAGCCAAGTTCGCCGGCGGCTAGTTTAGAATATTTAAAAACTGTTAGTCTTTACAATGATTTAGCTACATCCTATGTCAGCGCCTGACAAGTCCGTAAGGTTTTCATCCCATGTTGATCACGATTGCCGACGTGCTGCCTCGGAGCGAGCTCGAAGAGATCCGCGCCATGCTGGGCGCCATGCGTTTCGAGGATGGCCGCGCGACGGCCGGGTGGAGTGCCAGGCTCGTCAAGGAGAACGAACAGGCGCGGGAAGGCGCAGCCCTCGATCTCCTCAGGGAGCGAGTGACGAAAGCCATTCGGGAGAACGAGGTGTTCAGTCTCGCGACGCGTCCCAAAGCGCTGACGCCACTGATTTTCAGCCGGTACACGGAAGGGAGCCACTACGGCCCCCATGTGGATAATCCGCTGATGAACGGCATCCGCACGGATGTCTCGTTCACACTCTTCCTGGCAGAGCCGGATACCTACGACGGTGGCGAGCTCGTGATCGAACTCCCGGCAGGCGAGGACGAGGTCAAGCTTCCGGCCGGTCATCTCGTCGCCTACGACTCGACGACCCTGCACCGGGTTGCGCCCGTAACGCGCGGCGAGCGGCTCGTGGCGGTCGGCTGGGCGCAAAGCTATGTGCGCAGTAGCGCCCAGCGGGAGCTTCTGTTCGATCTCGAAACCGCTCGGGGAAGCCTCTTCGCGCAATCAGGCAAGTCGCCGGAATTCGATCTCATTGCGAAAAGCAGCGCCAATCTCTTCAGGATGTGGGCCGAGGTCTAGGCTCATGACCCATTGATCAAAGCTAAACGCGCGACCTTGCCGGAGAAGTTGGCGCATCTATAAGATGCAAGGATAGATCGTATGAGATGCCGATGAGTGCGCCGTCTTTGGGCGCCCCTCTGGCGAGGAGCAATGTTGTTTGAGAATGATTACGATGCGTTTGCAGCGGCCTATGACGCCGACAACGAGATCAACGCCTGGAATGCCTATTATGAACGGCCGGCAATTCTTTCGCTGGTTGGTGACGTCACTGGACTTCGAGTACTCGATGCGGGATGCGGCGGTGGGGCTCATGCCGCAGCACTCCTTGATCGAGGGGCGATACTAACCGGGATCGATTCCAGTGCTGGCCTGCTGGAAATCGCGCAGCGTCGCCTTGAAGAACGTGCGCGATTGTTATTGGCTGACCTGAACGAACCACTGCCCTTTGACGATGGCGCTTTCGATTTGATCCTCGCCTCGCTTGTCATGCACTATCTGCCTGACTGGGCGCTGCCCCTCTCGGAATTCAACCGTCTGCTGTCCCAAGGCGGCCGCCTGGTTTTTTCCACACACCACCCCTTCATGGATCACCACTTGGCTGGCCGCGACAATTATTTCGAGACCTATAGCTTTACTGAAACGTGGCAGCGCGGCGGGAAGGACATCGCGATGCGCTTCTGGCATCGTCCGCTCCATGCCATGTTTGACGCACTCCAGTCGGCTGGATTTCAGATTGATATACTGAGTGAGCCCCAGCCCGATCCTCGAGCCCGCGACCGGTTTCCGGAAGCATACCAGAGCCTGACGACCAAGCCGCGATTCCTCTTCTTCTCGGCGGTGAAAGCATGAGTGTGACTCTTGTGGCTCAAAGCCAAAGATGATGGTTGCGGCAATGCGAATTGCTGAGAAGATGGCATGGGCGCATCGGTCTTAGCGAGTTGCGATATGCCGCCAGTCCTTCAGCGTGGCGAAGAGATTTTCGACCTTGTGGCGCTGCCGGTAAAGTGCCTTGTAAGGATATGGAATTTTCCGGCTTCGACTCGCGCCATCTGGCACTCGCTCAGTAAAAAAATCCCTCAAGGTTGAACGGAGACATTTCTTGGCGGTGCGAGCCCTTGTGTATTTTCCAGATCCCCGTCTGCGCGCGCAGGCGGAAGAGGTTGCGGTTTTCGATGATGCGTTGCGAGAGCTCGCGCAGGATCTCACAGATACCATGAGGGCGGCGCCCGGCGTCGGAATCACGGCGCCGCATATGGGCGTCCTGAAGCGGCTGGTCGTCATTCAACTCGATCCCTCGGACGCACCGAGGATCTACGTCAACCCGCGCATTCTCTGGTCTTCCGAGGACACGATCCGTCACGTTGAGGGAAGCGTGTCGATGCCGGGCGTGACCGACGAGATCGAGCGCCCCGCGCGGGTGCGCGTGTCATACCGGGATCTCGACGGCGCCGCGCGGGAAGAGGAGGCGGAGGGCTTCATGGCCGTGTGCCTGCAACACGAGATCGACCAGCTCGACGGCATCTTCTGGCTCGACCGCCTGTCGAAGCTGAAGCGCGACCGCCTGATCAAACGCTACGAGAAACTGCGGCGCGGACGATGATCCGTGGGCGGGCCGTGACGGCGCCCATGGCCCGCGCCTTCGATAGGCTTCTGCGCGGTGCCGTTGACCATGAAAGGTGCGGTGAGTTGCGTCGCGTAATCGCACAAGGATCATTCCCAAAGGTGACATTTCAAGCCTGATCGAGGGGTGGGAGCGCTGATCGCCGACCGTCCTGTTCACGGAAAGTCCCGGTGGCTCCATCGCGATCATCCGCGCATAAGGATTATGTGCCTTTTGAAAGCCAATTTTCAGGAATGCGACCGGATCGGGACGTGATTAGGCCGATATTCTTAAAGAATACAAGCATTTATCGGCATTCGTACCTCTTAAGAGATATAGCCTGACGGGTAGCCTCCCTTAGTCTCTTTCCGCTCTGCCGAAGCTAAGGAATGGACATGGTCGATACAATTTCAGTTGCACGGACGGGCAATCAGGATACGGACGGCCTTCTGTCGGGGAAGATGTGGGATGCGTCGAACCTGACTTACAGTTTCCCGACACGCGCGTCCTATTACGGATCGGGCTATGGCCTGGGAGAGCCGCAGAACAACTTCAAGGCGCTGAACGCGGTTCAGATCGCGGCCGTGCACACGGTGCTGAACATGATCGCGTCGGTAACGAATCTGAGTTTCACGCAGATCGACGAGAGCGCCACCACCCACGCGACCCTGCGCCTTGCCATGTCGGATGCACCGGAATCCGCATGGACCTACACGCCGGCCGACTATCCGGAAGCAGGCGACACCTGGTTCGGAATCGCCAATGGCTGGTACGATTCCCCACAGCGCGGCAATTACGGCTTCTACACCGTGCTTCACGAGCTGGGGCATGCCATCGGCCTGAAACACGGCAACGAGACAGACGGGTTCGGCGCCATGAATCCGGCACAGGACTCGATGGAAAATTCGGTCATGACCTACCGGTCCTATGTGAGCGCGGCGGGTCAATATGTGGAGAACGAAACCTGGGGCTATGCCCAGACGCCGATGATGGACGACATCGCGGCCCTGCAACACATGTACGGCGCGAATTTCTCCACCAATAGCGGCAACAGCGTCTATCGCTTCGATCCCGCGACGGGCCAGGCCTTCATCGACGGCAAGGGCGAGGGTGTTCCCGGCGGCAATCGAATCTTCATGACGATATGGGACGGCGGCGGCGTCGATACCTACGAATTCTCCAACTACGCCACCAACCTGTCGGTGGATCTGCGCCCCGGCGCGTGGTCCACGTTGTCTTCCGCGCAGATCGCGCAGCTCGGCGCGGGACATTTCGCGCGCGGCAACATCGCCAACGCGCTCCTGTATCACGGGGATACGCGCTCGCTGATCGAGAATGCGACGGGCGGAACCGGCAGCGACACCATCATCGGAAATGCGGCCGCCAACATCCTGAAAGGCGGCGGCGGCAACGACCGCCTCAACGGACTCGATGGCGACGACACCCTGATCGGCGGCATCGGCAACGACGTGCTGACCGGCGGCGCGGGCGCGGATGTCTTCGTGTTCAACACCGCGCCGAACAAGAGCACCAATGTGGATCGCATCGCCGACTTCAATGTGGTGGACGACAGGATCGAACTCGATCACACAATCTTCGCCAAGGCGGGCGCGAGCGGTATCCTCAACACAGCGGCGTTCTGGACGGGCACCAAGGCGCACGATGCGTCCGACCGCATCATCTACGATGCCAAATCCGGCCTGCTCTCTTACGACCCGGACGGTATCGGTAGCACGGCACAGATCCAGTTCGCGCAAGCGGCGAAGGGCCTGAAGATGAGTGCGGGGGATTTCTTCGTGGCGTGAGGGGCGGGCGCTCCGGATTTGGGACGAAGGGGATGGCGTTCGCCCGCGCATCCCCTTTCCGGGTTTACTGGAAAGAGGAATCTCGTGGCTCTCGCCGCGATGCGATCGCATATCTCCCGGAGCGCAAGCATGGGCACGATACCCTTGCCGCTTCCGGCCGGCAGCCGCACGGTGCATATCCTTTGAACACGGCCTCCAGCACGGGGCGGGTATGCGCCCGTCAATCTTTACTTAAATTAAGGAGTGTGGAAGTTGTTGAGCCTGCCATAAAAGGGGGCATGAATGGCTTTATCTACACAAGAACAACTGTTGATCGAAACGCGCATCTCCAACGAAGGGCCGAGCATCGTCGTCGCTTACATGTTCTGGTTCTTCCTCGGGATCTTCTCCGGCCATCGGTTTTATTTAGGCCGGCCCGGGACCGCGATTCTTCAAATACTGTCTTACTTCATCGTCGTCGGGTTCGTCTGGCTCCTGATCGACGGCTTCCTGATCCCGGGGATGGTCCGGCAAAAGCAGGAAGAGTTGAGGCATAAGATGTCGGTCCGGGCCTTGGCGACCGCAGCGGTTTGAGCCTCATACCGTCAGGGAATGTCGCGGCCGCTTTTGCGGCCGCCGCTTGACGGTTGATGCAACAGAGCCGACAAGTGACCGGTCGTTCTCAAGTAAATTGCGACCATGGAAGTCATCGACTTTGCCACGCTGGCGCACCGGCTCGCGAGCCAGCCGAAGAACACCCGGCTGCTGGTGGCCGTCGCAGGCCCCCCGGGTTCGGGCAAGTCCACCTTTGCGCAGCAACTGGTCGGTCGGCTCAATCGGTCTGATCCCGGACGCGCCGCCGTTCTTCCGATGGACGGCTACCACTATGACGATGGATTGCTGAAGGAACTTGGCCGGCTCTCCCGCAAGGGCGCCCCCGATACCTTCGACGTGGACGGACTGCGTCATATGCTGGTCCGGTTGCGCGACAAGACCGAGAGCGCCGTGGCCGTGCCGGTATTCGATCGCGATATCGAGATCGCCCGAGCGGGTGCACGGCTGATCCCCGCATCTACCGACATTGTCGTGGTGGAAGGCAATTACCTGCTGCTTCGTCAGCCGCCATGGGCTGGCCTGCGGCCGTTTTTCGATCTGGCTATTCTTGTCGAGGTTTCCGAAGAGATCCTACGGCAGCGGCTCACGGCGCGCTGGCAGCATCATGGCCTGCCGCCCGAGCGGATCAGCCGAAAGCTCGAAGGCGACATTTCGAACGGCCGACTCGTGCGGAACGAAAGCGTGAATGCCGATTGCCAGATCACCAACTGGCAGTGTGGAGAGTGACATGCGAAGCGTGCTCACGCCTCCGTTGCATCAACCTGTCATGCCACTCGAAAACCGGAATGTGCTGGCGGCACAAGTCGACGCTGCGACGGAGCACTGTGGACCGTCTTTGAGCAGACGGCCCCATCCTTCGCATCTCCGTTGAATTCCTTGGCTTCAATCTCGATTGGGAGCATCTGTCGGTGATGGGTTCCCACTCTACGCGCAGGTCTCACCTTCAGGACTGACGCTCCATCCGAGTGAACATGGAAATGCAGCCTCAAACAGCGTGAAGTGAATCGAGAAAACCTCTCTTTTCACATGGCAAGGCGCAGGTCCGAAAACCTGCGCCCGCTGATGAGGCCTGAATGTTGTTAGCGAGCGCACTCGACGGGCACGCGCATATTGGTGCCCTGAACGAGAACGGTACGACACGGCACGCCGTTGATGATCTGGACCTCGTTCGGAGCCGCATAGGGGAAGGGAGAACCTGAAACGGAAGGGCCAGGCATTTGTTCGACGCGGATGCTTCCCGTGGTGCCCGGTTCAAAAGTGCCGGTTGCGACCGGACCTGCGCACTCGACGGGTACGCGGGTGTTGGTGCCCTGAACGAGAACGGTGCGGCAGGGCACACCGTTGATGATCTGGACCTCATTGGGAGCAGCGTCGGGGAAGATGGATCCGGGCGTGCCTTGAAGTGGATTGGGCTGCGCTTCAGCGGCTCCGATAGCGCCGAGAGTGATGAGACCGGCACTGACGAGAATCGCGAACTTCTTCATAGCTTGCTCCTGTCGATCGATGATGGGAACAACGGGCATGAGGAGCTACGGATCCGCTCATGCTGCAAATTTGTGCACCGGAGGCCGAAGGACTCTCATCAAATTCCCCCGCCATGCTCAAACCACCAATCGAACCGGCTCCAGCCTTCCCCTTCCTCCCGCTCGATGCGTTCCAGATGGGCCGCGAGTTCGTCGCGCAGTTCGTGGATGGAGCGGGGCGGTCTGGCATCCTCGTCGGGATAGTGATCTTCGGCCGCGGGAGCGACGGGGACGTGCTTGCTGAGGCCGCCGAGCGCGCGGGTGAGGCTGGCGAGTGGCTGGAGGGAGTCCTGGATCAGTTCGATGGGCTGGTCTTCCAATGCCTTGGCGTGGCGGGCCGTGAGCTTCCAAAGCTTTTCCGTCACCTTGTCCCGCTGGCGCGCGATGCGCGCGGGCAAGGCTGCGCCGGGCGGCCGCCGCCATTCGCCCTGTGTCGCATAGCGCGATACGGTCGAGGCGGAAATGCCCAGCTCCGCGCCGATGCGCTTGTAGGACCGGGTCGTGCCCTCCACCAGACCACGCATCTCGGCGATGCGGGCGGGGGTGAGCTTTTCCCTGGAGGCCGGGTTCGAGAATGGTTCGTCGGTCATGGCAATGGGATGGATGAATGCGAGTACAAAACATGAACAAAATAACGAAGCGAGGAGAATTGTCAAGGTTGGGGGAGTGTCATCCCCGGTTTTCCGCAGAACCGGGAAGGGGATCCATCTTCAGTCTGGCTCTGATGGATTCCCTTCCCTTCCCTTCCCCTCCGCTACGCTCCAAACGGGACCGACAGCAGCGGCGACCGTAGGGATCTACCAGGGACGAACGAGGGGCGATGAGCAGACCTGCGGAGGATTTACGCTACTTCCCATTCATGGCCCTCAGCGGGCCTTTGGAGTGACGGCCTTTGAGTGGAAGGTGAAGGTCCTCTTCCGATCCGTCGCAGAAGTTTGGCGAGCGACGTTTGAGGCGCCCCGCCGAACGATCTGCTCCCGCAGCGGAGTGGCCGCTGCGCCAGCATTCGCTGCCGCTTCTCCCGGCATGACCGGCGCGGCCCTCGGACCGCCTTCGCTGAAAAAGCAGCTGCCGTTCGCTCGCTCGGTCTGGTATATGAGGGCGGTTCCCCGGGGCTGTGGTGAGCGGCCTGACCCATGAGGCCGCAATGTCCCATTCATCATCGAGAGTCGTCATCTGTGGCGCCGGCATCGCCGGCGTCGCGGCGGCCTACCATCTCGCCGTCGAATATGGTCTCGACCACGTGACGTTGGTCGACGAGGGCAATCCGCTCTCGCTCACGTCGGATAAATCGACCGAAGCCTACCGCAATTGGTGGCCTGGCCCCGATTGGGCCATGACCGCTTTCATGAACCGCAGCATCGATCTCATCGAGGAGATCGCGCGTGCGACCGGCAATCGCATCAATCTCAATCGTCGTGGCTACGTGTTCGCGACCGCCGATGCGAGCAAGATCCCCTTTCTAGAGACCATGGCGAAAGCGGCCGAGGCGCATGGCGGGGGCGCCGCCAGGTTTCACGATACGGCGCAGAGTGCCTATACGCCGTCGCCCGAACGCGGTTTCGATGATGCGTTGACGGGCGCGGACATCATCACCGATGCGAGCCTGATCCGCCGACATTTTCCCTATCTCGCGCCCGAGACGGTGGCGGTCGCGCACGCACGGCGCGCCGGCTGGCTCAGCGCCCAGCAACTCGGAATGGTGATGCTGGAAGCGGCCCGCGCGCGCGGCGTGCAGATCGTGAAAGGCCGGGTCGTCGGCATCGACACGGCCGGCGGCCGGGCTCGTGCGGTTCACGTCGAACAGCAGGACGAGCGTCAGACGCTCGCGGCGACGCATGTCGTGCTGGCCGCCGGGCCGATGCAAACCGAGATGGCGCAGATGATCGGCATCGATCTGCCGATCAGGGCCGAGCGCCACTACAAGGTCAGTTTCCCCGATACGCTTGGCGGCCTGCCGCGCAACGCGCCGATGCTGATCTGGCTCGACGAGCAGCACCTGCCCTGGAGCGATGAGGAACGCGCCGCGCTCGCTGCCGATGAGGAGGCCCAATGGCTCCTTGGGACGTTCCCCGCGGGCGTGCATGGGCGACCTGACGGGGCATCGGCAACGCTCATTCTCTTCAACCACCATGGCGATGCGGTCGATCCGATCTTCCCGCTGCCCGAGCCGGAGCATTACGCCGAGATCGCGCTCCGCGGCATGTCGACGATGGTGCCGGCGCTCAAGGTCTACAACGGGGAGACGCCGCGGCCTTACATCGACGGCGGCTACTATATGCGGACGCAGGAGAACCGGCCGCTGATCGGACCCGTTCCGGTTGAAGGCGCCTACATCTCGTGCGCGTTCTCAGGCTTCGGTGTGATGGCGTCGTGCGCAGGCGGAGAGCTCATCGCCCGCCACATCACAGGGGCTGCGTTACCCGCCTATGCGCCGGCCTTTCTGCTGTCCCGTTATCAGGACGCCGCCTATAGCGCATTGCTTGATCGCTGGGGCGACGGTGGTCAGCTCTGACGGGGCAGGTTCAGCCGCCTGGCCCGATTCCGCAAAGACCGGCGGCTGGGCATCAGGAGACCTGTCCAGCCTTTGTCGAGCGCCTGCAACCGGCATGCCTGAGACCTAGCGCATCGTGCGGAAAAGTGGACCCGGTTTTCCGCATACACCGATGCGCCGCTTAAGGAAATGAGCATCGGATTGATCCCAAAAGTGGAGTCCACTTTTGGGTCCGATGCTCTAGAGCCGTTTCCACTTGCGTGGAATCGGCTCTTTTCTTTTGCTGGACGCATTTTCAGACGGAAAACCGGTTCCCACTTTTCGCTGACGCGGACCTTCGGTTCCTGAAAATGCTCTAAGAAGCGACGGCTATCGTCAGATGTCGGAAGCTTGCTATTCACCTGGGCCCCGACGAGGGCGCCCCGCAGTCTGCAGTCGTATCACGTTGTCGCGCGATTGTGCGGCCTCGACGAGCTCTGCGATGCGGGACGCGAGTTCGGCCTGCCGGAACGGTTTTGCCAGCCGCGGCAGTTCGGCTCCGGGTCCCTGGACGAGATTAGTGTAGCCGGTGATGAGAAGGGCCGGAAGGCCGGGTCGGAGCTTGCGGGCCTCCCGCACGACACTCGCCCCGTCTATCCCGGGCATCAGATAGTCGCTCACGAGCAGATCGATCTCGAACTCGCCCCGGCGCAGAAGCCCGAGCGCCTCTGCGCCCGAGCTGGCCTGGACAATCGAGTAGCCGAGATCCATCAACATTTCGGCCGTGCCGATCCGCACGAGTTCCTCGTCATCGACAAGGAGCACGGTCGATGGATGTGCTGCCGGAATTGCCTCGGCCTGCGTCTGCTCGCTCGCCGCTGCCTTCTCTTCGGCCACGGGAAGCCAAAGTTCCGCCCGGGTCCCGGATCCCGGCTTGCTCGACAGCAGAAGTGCACCGCCCGATTGCGCGGCCAGCCCGTGCACCATCGAAAGGCCAAGGCCTGTACCCTTGCCCACACCCTTGGTCGAGAAGAAGGGCTCGACGGCGCGCTTCAGAGTTGCCGCGTCCATGCCGACGCCGGTGTCGACAACGGAAACACAAATGTAGTCGCCCGCTTTCAAGGTTTCCCCGGACCTTGGCCGGAGGGACTCCCGCTTGACCTCTATGGTCAAGACACCACCGCGAGGCATCGCGTCTCGCGCGTTGATGGCGAGATTGAGAACGGCGAGCTCGAGCTGGCTCGGGTCCACCCGGGCCGCGGGCAGATCCGGCGGCGATTTGAGGGTTACCGTAATCGTCGGCCCGATCGAGCGCGTCACAAGATCCTCGATGCCCGCCAGAAGCCCCGACACATCGACGGCTTTAGGCTGCAAGTCCTGCCGTCGGGCAAAGGCCAGCAGCCGCTGCACCAGGGTGGCAGCCCGGCTCGTTGCCTGCAGCGCATTCTCAACGAGCCTTTGCGAGCGTGAGTCGTCGGCCGGCATGCGCCGGCGCAAAAGATCGAGGTTACCCATCACGGGGGTGAGCAGATTGTTGAAGTCGTGAGCGACGCCACCGGTCAGCTGCCCGATGGTTTCCAACTTCTGGGCTTCGTGGAGCTGCGCCAGCGCTTCCTCACGTTCGCGGGTTCGCTCGAGGACAAGACGTTCGAGCTCCTCCCGCGACTGGGCAAGAACATCGCGTGCCTCATACTGACGACGCCGCGCATTCAGGGCCGAGCGCACCGCCCGGACCATGCTCTCCGCGTGCAGAGGTCGCTCCAGCAGCACGACGTTCCGCAGCCGGTCGAGAGTTTCGAACGCCCGCGTGGAGCGCACGCCTTTATGTCCGTTGGCGAGAACCACGAATGGAAAATCCGACCAAGGTGGCTGCTGTTCGAGACGCGCTGCCAAAACATCGAGATCAGCGCCGGCAAGAGCCTCTTCTGCCACCAATGCGGCGCCTCCGCCCTGCTCGATGGCGCTGGAAAGAGCATTCAGATGCTCGCAGATGAAAGCCGAAATTCCATGTCGCTCCAGCAGATCCACGGCGACTGAAGCATCCCGCCCATGGGGCGTGAGGATGAGAACCGTTTCATCCATTGCCGATGCCGTCACTGCCTTCCCCAAGCGCGTGCGCCGACGCCTCCGGGTGCATCAGAGGAGCGGTGTCGCCCCTATAGGTGGGCGCTCCGGACAAGATGCTCTGGAAGCCTCTCAAGGGAGCGCCGATGCTTAGACCATCGGTATCCACCCGGAACTCGCGGATGGTGCGTTCATGATCGGTGGTGCGTGTCTTGACGACCGAGATTGCCTTTCGGACTTCGCCATCGGCCTCGAAGAAACGCAGGAGCAGCACCGTGTCGGCAAGATAGCTCAGATCGACATCTGAGCGGATGTCGCCCACGAGGCCATGCTGACCGAGAATCATCAGGGTCAAAACGCCCTGCTGACCAAGATAGGAAAGAAGCTCGTGCATCTGCAGTGTGAGATGCCGGTCTTCAGGCATCGCCTGCAAATAGGCATTGAGGCTGTCGACCACGACGACCCTCGCACCGTCCCGTTCGACAGCATTACGAACAGCGATTGCAAACTCGCCGGGCGAGAGTTCCGCTGGATCGATCTGACGGATGTTGAGGTGGCCGGAGTCGATATAAGGCTGCAGGTCCATGTTGAGGGCAGCTGAGCGCAGCATCAGAGTTGGAAGGCGCTCGTCGAAAAGGAAGAAGGCGGCTCGCTCGCCCTGCTCAAGAGCCGACACCATGCAGCGCACAGCGGCCGTCGTCTTCCCCACGCCCGCGGGACCATTCAGGAGGGTGGTCGTTCCTGGGACGAGCCCGCCTCCCAGCAGGGCATCAAGACCATCGATCCCGGTTGTGAGTGTCTCCGCAGGTATCGTACCAGGATGTTCGGCCGCAATCAGGCGCGGGTAGACGCAAACGCCACCTGTCAGAATGGACATGTCATGGTAGCCGCCGCTGTACTTGATGCCCCGCATTTTGATGACCCGGAGGCGCCGACGCTCTGCCCCAAAGCCTGTAGGAGTCTGATCGAGCGAGATGACACCGTGGGCAATGCTGTGCAGTTGAAGGTCGCCAGGCTCCCCGGTGCGATCGTCTAGGACGAGGACCGTGCAGTCGCGGCTCGAGAAGAAATGTTTGAGGGCCAGAATCTGCCGCCGGTAGCGCAATGGATTCTGTGCCAGCAAGCGTAATTCGGACAAGCTGTCGAGCACAACCCGCTTCGGTTTGAGAGTGTCGAGCCGTTCCATGACCCCGCGCACCGTTTCGCCGAGTTCCACCTCTGAGGGATGCAAAAGCGTTTGCTCAAGCTCGGGATCGAGACCAGCCTCGGGCACGAGCTCAAACAACTCAAGCCCATCGAGCGACCAACCATGGGTTTGAGCGACCGCCCGTAATTCGCTTTCCGTTTCGGATAAGGTGACGTAGAGCCCTGGCTCACCGTGCCGAGCGCCTTGAAGCAGGAACTGAAGCGAGAAAGTGGTTTTACCGGTTCCGGGCGGGCCTTCGACCAGGTAGAGTCGATTGGCCGTGACGCCACCGCCGAGGATGTCGTCGAGCCCTTCAATTCCGGTTGGAATTCGCGAGCCTTCCGTGGAGACAGGACGATTCATCAGGTAACCTTCACGGCTTTACACCTATGCCAGTCGGTCACAGAAGATGGAACGTCACGCTGGACTAGAGACACGGATTATCAATCCCTCACTCAGGAGAACCGCCAGACAACGCTCAAGCCTAGCTTGATGTTCCTGTCTAAAGAAGCGGACTGCATATAGTGGCTCGGACACTTGTGGTCTCAATCAAGAGGCCGTCCAAACCCACAAAAGCTAAATATTTAACGTCAGTTTTTGGCACTTTCTGGAAGTAAACCGTACGTCCGCTTTGGATCGCACATGACGGTTCATGCGAAGGGTGACGCTGATTGGATTTCGACGCCACCCCGCCATTGACCCGTCGCCCCCCTTGCGTGTTATCTCGTCACCGGAGCCGGCCGCAGCCGGTTCTGGGGTGTCAGAACCCCTCGCTAGGCGGCTGGCATCAGCCGTCATTGATGCCTTCCCAGCCTTATGGCCGGGGAGGCGCTGCCGCATGTCCAGGGCGAAAGCCTAAAGGGCAGCGCAGCCGTCCTAGCGCGGCTTCTGAACTCCCCGACCACCAGCGCTCGCTGGTGGTCACCACCGCCAAAAGGGGGAGTTTTATGCCTGAACCGACCAAGGCTCCGAGCCTCACTGACCGCCGCATCGGCCAACGTATCCGCTTGCAGCGTCTTTTTATCGGCCTGAGCCAGGAGAATCTCGCCGAGGCGTCGGGGATCACCTTCCAGCAGATCCAGAAATACGAGAAGGGCACGAACCGCATCAGTGCGGGCCGCCTGCAGGAGATCGCGCGGGTGCTGAGCGTGCCGGTCGGCACGTTCTATGACGAGATGCCGGAGGATGAGGCAAAGGATGACCTGCTCACAGCAATGACAGGCATCCCGCAGGGTGCGCGCCTGGTCCGGGCGTTCGGTGCGATTGCCGATTCCGGTCTGCGGCGCAAGGCGCTGGAGCTGATCGAGGCCATGGCCGCAGCGAGGGCGTGAGGCGGCTGGAACGGCATTCCAAGGAATTCCGAGAGATTTCAGGGGAATTCCAGCGAAATGCTTGGAACGTTTCATCAGCGTTCCAACAAAAATCGATCAGATTTCATCATTTGCCCTGATGTGTCGGACAGCGTAATCCGGTTCCATCGGAACAGGTGAACGACCATGTCTCAAGCAGCGGCGACTCAAGCGGAATCCTTGCCGGGATCGTCTCCGGCCAGGATCGAGGGAAGCACCCTTGCCCTCTACGTGGCCACTGTCTTCCTCTGGGGCGTGAGCTGGATCGGCATCAAGGCCCAGCTCGGGGTCGTAGCGCCGGAAATGTCGGTGCTGTGGCGCTTCGTATTGGCGGCGCTCTGTACCTGGGGCTGGGTTCTCGTGGCGGGCAAGAAGGTGCGATTTTCCCTATCCGACCACCTGCGCTTCGTGGCGGTGGGCTTCTGCCTTTTCTCCTGCAATTTCATCTGCTTCTACTATGGCGGCCTGACGGTGCCCTCGGGGCTGCTCTCCGTGGTGTTCTCGCTCGCCTCGATCTTCAATCTCGTGCTTGGTTTCGTGATCTTCCGCCAGAAGGTGGAGGCGCGGGTGGCGCTCGGCGGTCTTATCGGGGCACTCGGAATCGTGCTGCTGTTCTGGCCGGAAATCGCGGGCGCGGGCTTCAATCCGGCGGCATTGCGCGGCCTCGGCCTGTGCGTGCTCGGCACCCTGTTCTTCTGCTCCGGCAACATGATCTCGACCGTTGTGCAGCGCCGGGGCGCGCCGCTGATTTCGGCCAATGCCTGGGCGATGACCTACGGCGTGATCGTGCTGTTGGCGCTGAACCTGGCGCGGGGCAACGCCTTCATCATCGAACCGACGGTGAAATATGTCGGCGCGCTGGTCTATCTCGCCATCGGCGCGTCGGTGCTGGCCTTCGCATCCTATCTCACCCTGCTGCGGCGGCTCGGAGCCGCGCGGGCCGGTTATGCGACGGTGCTGTTTCCCATCATCGCGCTCGCCGTCTCGACGATCCTCGAGGGCTATGTATGGACGCCGCTCGCTGCAGCAGGCGTCGTGCTGGCGCTTGCGGGCAACGTGCTGGTGCTGCGCCGCCCGGCCGCCAAGGCTTGAACGCTACGGCTTGAACGCTACTCGGCCGCGGGCGCGAGCAGCGGGCGGGTCGAGCCCAGATTGTCGAGCGACTGCTTGATGTGGAAGCCCAGCGCATCCGCCAGCGGGTTCTCGCCGCCGCGGGCGCGGATCAGGCCGATCTTGCACGAGGGCAGGGCAGGGAAACCGTCCGAGGGGCCGAGGATCCTCATGCCGGGACGTACCGCGCTTTCCGGCAGCACCGAGACCGCAAGCCCCGACAGAACCGCCGCGCCCACGGCGGTGGAATGCCAGCTCACATAGGCGATGCGGAAAGCCCTGTCGGCGCCTTCCAGCGCCTCCGTGGCGGAGTGGCGCCAGTCGCAGTTCGGGCGGCCGAGCGCCAGTGGAATCGGGCTTTCCTCATGCACCGCATGGCGGCCGGAGGTAACCCATAAAAGCTGCTCGATCCGCACGATCTCGGACGGGCCGCGCCGGTCCACATGGGTGATGATGGCGAGATCGAGATCCCCGTGTTGCACCCGCTCGATCAGGTTGTGCGTCGGTTCGCACATCACCGTCACCTCGGCCTTCGGATTCGAGCGCGAGAACCGGGCCAGGATCTCCGGCAGGTAGCGGTCCGCGTAATCGTCTGGCAGGCCGAGACGCACCCGGCCGACGAGCTCGTTGTCGTTAAACGAAGCCATGCATTCCGTGTTGAGGCGCACGATGCGGCGGGCGTAATCCAGCAGGCGCTCGCCCTCCTCGGTCAGCTTCGACAGGCGCCCGTCACGCTCGAAGATCGCACGCCCGACCCGGTCCTCCAGCCGCTTCATCTGCATGGACACCGCGCTCTGCGTCTTGTGAACCACATCCGCCGCGCGAGTGAACGAACCCGTATCCGCAATCGCAACGAAGGTCCGCAGCTGGTCAATATCGAGAAGGTGCATGGGTATTTCCCGGATCATCATTTTTACTGATGTTAAATATCTCAAACAATCGTTTCAAGTGATATGTCGCCCATGCTATCCATAATCGGCAAAATTTAGAAAAAAGCGATTATATATCAATCGCTTGGGTCTGAATTTTTGCCTTGGAGCGTTTCAGGCGTTTCGTTGGAATCCACATGAAACACACCTGGAATCCACATGAAACGCACCTGGAATCCACATGGAATCCCTTGGAACGCAGCCTGCCGTTCCAATCCCGCCGAATGAGTTTGATAAGGCTAGGAGCCCCCGATGACCCGGTCCGCAACGCATGTCATGAGCCTTTCCGGAGCGACGCTCCTGGGGCCGATGTTCCGCGCTGTCGTGAACCTTGCCAGGGCTCTGCAACATCGCCGCGAGGTCATGCGCCTCACCGAATTCGATGACCGGATGCTCAAGGATATCGGTCTGGTCCGCAGTGATGTGGAAGGCGCTCTCGCTGGATCCTTGCTCGACAACCCGTCACTGGTGTTGGTTCGATGTGCCGAGCGGCATACACGGGCTGAGAGGGTGGCCCCTCCCGCCCGGTCTGTCCGCCCGGTCGTTCCTCTGGTGAAACCTGTTGCGTCTTGCGCTTAAGCATTTTCAGCCGAAGGCGGATCCGCTTCGGCTGAAAATGCGGCCGAGCAAAAGAAAAGAAAGGAGCCGTTTCCACGCAAGCGGAAAAGGTCCTAATGCTTCGCGGTGCCCGTCTTCCAGGCGTCGTTCAAGATAGACTGGAGGGACGTGAGATATTGCATCTGCATCTCATGTCCCTTTTCCATCATATCCTCCCAAGGAGGCGAAGCGGCGGCTTTCTCGGGCGGTGACGGGGGCTGAGGAGGGGTGCGCAGGAAGCTTGTCGTCAACTCCTCATGCTGCGATCCCGCCTTGTCCCCGGAAGGGGCGCTCTGTTGCATCCAGGCCGTCCAGAATGCCGTCCAGGGATCGGTAACTGTCGCACTTTTCGTCTCGCGCACCCTTTTCTTATCGTTCGCTTTGGGGGTGAAAGCCTCGAGCACGTGTCCCTGGCTCGTCATCCATTGGTGCAGGCTCCCGGCGAAGATGCCGGCGAAGAGCGGCAGCATCTGCTGCATCAGTTCGACGCTCATGCCTGTAAAATCTGCCGCCTGATGAGCGATGCGCCTGCTTGCTTCATCCGAGCCGAAGAGCTGGTCGAGCAGCCACTTTCCGTTCTGGTGGCTCTGCGGAGAGGAGGCTTGGCCTGCATTCTGCCACAGGTTCTGACCCATGTTGGGGAACATCCGCAGGAACGGGTTGGATGGCGCGGCGAGCATGGCCTGCTGCAAGCCCATGGCGAAGGCCGGCATGAAGGCCATCATGGCCCTTTGGGCCTGATCGTCCGAGAGCTGGAATTGCCGCGCCAGAGCGCCGAAGCCTGTACTGGACTGGGCCTGACGCATTAGATCGAACCAATTGAACATCCCAGGCTCCTCTCAAAAAAGGCCACCCTTCATGTCGGCTATATGGGCACGGTAGCTTGGCGCTCCAATCGACGAATTGTCCAGAAGGCAGTGACGATGGCCGCGATTCCGAACGCCACCGATCCGGCTCCGACCCCAAGAAGCGCACCCTTAGGGCCGCCCGTGGCCGCCCCCACATAGGCGAAGGGAATCATGCCGAGCGTCGCCCGGCCCCAGTTGAAGAAGGTCGAGAGCAGGGGGAAGCCGAGATTATTGAACGAGGCATTGGCCACGAATACCAAGCCGATGAAGAACCAGATCAGGCCGCTGTACTGACAGAAGAACTGCACCACGTCGGCCGTCAGCGGCGGCGCGTTGAAGAGTTGGGTCAATGGAACGCGGATGAGGAAGAGGGCAAGCCAGACACAGCCGACATAGACGATGGTGAAGGTGAGGGCATCCTTCAGTGTCTGCCTCATCCGGTCATAATGCCGCGCCCCCCAATTCTGCCCCATGATCGGGCCGATTGCGCCTGCAAGCGCAAATAGCCCTCCGAAGGCCACGGGCGTGACCCGGTCGATGATGGCGGAAGCGGCGATCGCCTGATCTCCGAAGCGGGCCATGATGCTGGTGAAGAAGGCATTGGAGACCGGAGCCGCGATGTTGGTCAGGATGGCCGGGACAGCGATGGCGAAGAATGGCCGCGCATCCTTGATTACCTGAGGCAGGCGGGGCCAGATCAGAAAATTGTGGGTGCGCGTCACATAGCGGAAGCTCACATAGACATAGGCCACGCGCGCCAGATCGATGGTGAGCGCCGCGCCGTCGGATTTGAGGCCGAGGGCGAAGATGAAAAGCGGATCGAGAACGACCGTGATGGCTGCTACCGACAGGGTGGCGTACATGCTGCGCTTGGCATCGCCTGCGGCGCGCAGAACGGTCGAGAGAGCCATGCCGAGCGCCATCAGCCCATTCGTCGGCAGGGAGATCCAGAGGAAGCTTTGCGCCACCTGCAATGTCCGCTCGCCCGCGCCTATGAGGCCGAGAATCCATGGCAGAGCCGGAAGGGATAGGAGGCTTACCAGGGTCGCCACGGCGACCATGAGGATGCTGCCCGATGTCGCCCATTGGCGGGCCCGCTCCCATTCCCGCGCACCCAGCGACCGGGACACGAGCGCTCCGATGGGGATCATCAGCCCCACGTTGATCGAGATGGTGAAGAACATCACGACCGTTGCAAGGCCGACGCCGGCTGTCAGGCTCGGGTCATGGAGCCAGGAGATGTAGAGCAGCGACACCAAGTCGACGATGAAGATCGCGATCAGGCCGGCAGCGCCCGTTCCCGTCATCACGAGTACATGGCGCATGGTGGACCCGACGACGAAACGAGGAGGGGCCACCTCGGTCGCGAGGGGCCGCTCTACACGGCGTACGTCCATCAAAAGATTCCTTCGCTCAGGATGTCCCTGGTTTCTGCGCTCAGTCCCCGGGCTTTGCTCGTAGGCGTCATCAGCGGTTCGGGAGTGATTTTTGCGCCGACCACGAGTTCGGCGCCCCCCATCGTCCCGCCGGCCTTCTGCAGAACGAGGCGCGCGATGTCGCGCTTGCGAATCTCGTTTGCCGTCATCGTAGCCGTATCCGGGGCGACCCCAAGCTCCTCCAGTGCGGCGCGGCCGAAGGCGATGGCGGATTCGAAGCTCTCACGGAGCTGATAATCCACATCCATGTTCATGAGCTTGACGGCCTGAATGCGGTCGTAAGCCCGAACGAAAGTGCGGGCATTGTTGAAGTCCTCGTGAACGATTTCGACGATCTTGAGCGTGACGTCCGGATGATCCGTACAGACACAGATCATTTCAGCTCTCTCGGCTCCGGCCGCGCGCAGCACATCGAGGCGCGTTCCATCGCCGTAATAGACTTTGAGGCCGAAGCGAGCCGCATCCCTGATGCGCTCCACATCCTTGTCGATGACGGTCGCTTCGATTCCTTGAGCCAGCAGGACCTGATTGACGATCTGTCCGAACCGTCCGAATCCGATCACGAGAACACGGCTTGAGAGCTCGGCTTCCTGGCCGGGCAGTCCTGAGAGCTCCGGGGGAGCCTCGACCTGTTCGCTCCTGGCAAGGGTTCTTTCCAGCAGCGTCGCCATGATCGGACCCAGCAGCATCGTGATGGCGGCCAATGCCGTGACGAGCTGAGCTTCGTTCGGCAGCATGAGACCGAGGCCAAGGGCGACGGGGATCAGGACGAAGGCGAACTCACCGGCCGGGCTCAGCAGAACGGCCGAACGGAGCGCGTCGCGCCAGATGGCGCCGAAAAGGCGGGACAGGATGGTCAGGATAACCGTCTTGCCGATCAGGATGGCCGGCGCCGCGATGGCGAGAACCAGCCATTGCTGGCGTACGAGGGCCAGGTCAATCGACATGCCCACGCTCATGAAGAACAGGCCGAGCAGGATGCCGCGGAACGGCTCGATGTCAGCTTCAAGCTGATGCCGGAAATTGGATTCGGCGAGCAGGAGACCTGCGAGAAAGGCGCCCATGGCCATCGAGAGACCGACTTCCTGCATCAGCAAGGCAGCGCCAAGAACCACGAGAAGGGCCGAGGCCGTCATGACTTCGCGCGCGCCGCTTCGCGCAAGAATTCGGAAGAAAGGGTTGAGGCCGTAACGACCGACGATCACCACGGCGGCGATGGCGCCGAGCGTCCTTCCGACCGTCAGCAGCCGATCGGCCAGCGAGTTGTGCTCGATCGCGCCGAGGCCCGTCGCAAGAAGCGGCAGAAGCGCCAGGATCGGCACCACCGAGAGATCCTGGAACAGCAGGATTGCAAAGGAGCGCTGCCCATAAGGGGTCTGGAGGTCATTCCGCTCGCCGAGCATCTGGAGGGCAATGGCGGTCGCGGAAAGCGCGACGGCGACGCCGGTCACGAAGGCGCTGTTCGGCGAAAAGCCGATGGCATAGGCCGATCCGCCGAGACAGGTCGCCGTAATGACCAACTGGGCAAAGCCGAGCCCGAAAATATCGCGCTTCATCGACCAGAGATGCGACAGCTTGAGCTCGAGGCCGATGATGAAGAGCAGCAGGACGACGCCGAGCTCGGCGACCGTCGCGATGGTTTCAGGTTCTCCGACCAGGCGCAGTCCCGAGGGACCGATGACGATGCCGGCGGCGAGATAGCCGAGAACGGCGCTGAGGCCGAGAAGGCGAAACAGCGGCACGGCAACGACGGCTGCCCCACAGAAGGTCAGAATCGGAGGTAGAAAGCTGACGTGAGAGGCCGTATTCGCCATCGCTGATCGCAAAAAAGTGAGCTGATGTCCCTTTCTAGGGTGTCTTTTCCTGAAGGGCGAGCCCTAACTCAGGAGTTATTGCCGCGCGAATAAGCGTCGCTCCCGCTTGACATGATGGCGCTGTTTTCGCCAGATCGCCACATCATGACGAACCCACCCCTCGACATTCTGCTCTGCGCTCCGCGTGGTTTCTGCGCCGGTGTCGTCCGTGCCATCGACGCCGTCGAGAAGGCATTGGACACGTATGGCGCTCCCGTCTATGTGCGCCATGAAATCGTTCACAATAAGTACGTGGTTGAGGGGCTGAGGCGGAAAGGCGCTGTCTTCGTGCGGGAACTCGACGAGATCCCCGATGGCGATGCGCCTGTCATCTTCTCGGCACATGGCGTTCCGAAATCCGTCCCGGAATCGGCGGAGGCCCGCCAATTGTTCGCCATCGATGCGACATGTCCCCTGGTGACCAAGGTCCATCGCGAGGCGCAGGTTCATCACAAGCGGGGCCGGCATATCATTCTGATCGGCCATGTCGGCCATCCGGAGGTGATCGGCACCATGGGCCAGTTGCCGGAAGGGGCGACAACGCTGGTCGAGACGGTGGACGATATCGCCCGTCTTCGGCCCGCCGACGGGGACAATCTCGCCTTCGTCACCCAGACGACCCTTTCCGTCGACGATACGCAGGGCATGGTCGATGCCTTGAGGGCGCGGTTTCCCGCCATCGTCGGTCCGCATAAGGAAGACATCTGCTATGCGACGACGAACCGACAGGGCGCGGTCAAGCGCGTGGCGCCCCTCGTCGATGCGATGATCGTGGTCGGCTCGCCCAATTCCTCCAACTCGCAGCGCTTGCGGGAGGTGGCCGAGCGGGAGGGCTGCCCGGTGGTCCGGCTGATCCTGCGCGCCGAGGATATCGACTGGTCCCTGTTCGGCAATATCCGCCGCCTTGGCATCACGGCCGGAGCTTCTGCTCCGGAAGTTCTGGTTGAAGAAATTATCGATGCCTTTGCCGAGCGGTATGAGGTTTCGGTCGAAAGCATCTCGACAGCGGATGAGAGCGTGTTCTTTCCGCTGCCTCGCGAGCTTCGCGAGCAGGCGGCGGAGTAAAGAGTGGCAGTCTATACGGAAGTCCTGGACGAGGAGCTTGCCGCTTTCCTCGCAACCTACGATATCGGCATGGTCCTGTCCTACAAGGGCATCGCCGAGGGTGTCGAAAATACGAACTATTTTCTGCATACGACCGAAGGGGCCTACATCCTCACCCTCTACGAGAAGCGGGTGAAGGAGACGGACCTGCCGTTCTTCCTCGGGCTCATGCAGCACCTTGCGGGCAAGGGCCTCAATTGTCCTCTTCCTGTCAGTAACCGTCAGGGCGAAGCCCTGGGGCGCGTGGCGAACCGGCCCGCGGCGATCATCACCTTCCTGGAAGGCATCGCCGTCCGGCGCCCGACGGCGCAGCATTGCGCAGCGCTCGGCGCCGCCCTGGCGAAGCTTCATCTGGCGGGCCGGGATTTTGCGATGGTGCGCCCCAACGCCCTTTCTCTGGATGGCTGGCCGCCCCTGTTCGGGCAGGCCGAAGCCCAGGCCGACATGGTCTCGGCGGGCCTTGCCAAGCGGACACGGCTCGAGCTTGAGGCGCTCAAGGCCGATTGGCCGAGCGGACTGCCTTCCGGCATCATCCATGCCGATCTCTTTACCGACAACGTGTTCTTCATCGGGTCGGAAGTATCCGGCCTCATCGACTTCTACTTCGCCTGCACGGATGCCTTTGCCTACGACGTCGCCATCTGCCTCAATGCCTGGTGCTTCGAGGCGGACGGGTCCTTCAACCTGACGAAAGGGAGGGCGATGCTGGCAGGATATCAGTCCATGCGACGTCTCGAGCCAGTGGAGGTGGAAGCCCTGCCGGTCTATTGCCGCGGCTCCGCCATGCGCTTCATGCTGACGAGGCTCGTCGACTGGCTCAACGTGCCGCCGGGCGCGCTGGTGAAGCCGAAGGACCCGCTCGAATATGACCGCAAGCTCAATTTCCACCGGCATGTGAAACATGCCCGCGAACTGGGGTTGGAAGCATGAGCGGGACTGAGCGCGTCACGATCTATACGGACGGTGCCTGCTCCGGCAATCCGGGCCCTGGCGGCTGGGCGGCGATTCTGATCTTCCGCGGCGTCGAGAAGGAAATCTCGGGCGGGGAGCTGCAGACGACCAACAATCGCATGGAAATGCGTGCGGCCATCGAGGGACTGAATTCCCTCAAGCGTCCCTGCGCGGTCGATCTCTTCACCGACTCGCAATATGTGCGCCAGGGGATCACGTCCTGGATGCATAACTGGAAGCGGCGCGGCTGGCGCACGGCTGACAACAAGCCCGTCAAGAACGAGGATCTCTGGCGCGCGCTCGACGAGGCGGCGTCCCGCCATAAAGTCGAATGGCACTGGGTGAAGGGCCATGCGGATGACCCGACCAATATCAGGGTCGACGAGCTGGCTGTTGCAGCCTTGCAGCCCTTCAAGCGGCAAGGAAACGGTTCTGCTTCGAAGTCTTCGCTCGCATCAGGCTAGAGCCTCGGACCCAAAAGTGGAGTCCACTTTTAGGATCAATCCGATGCTCTCTTGTTGAATGAGCGCATCGTTCGGCGCGGAAAACCGGGTCCACTTTTCCGCACGATGCGTTAGAGCATTTTCAGCAAAAGCGGGTTCCGGTTTTGCGAAGGAAAATGCATTCCTTCAAAAAGTTAGAACGTGATCCGGCAAGGCGGAAACCGTTTGCCGGATCATGCAAAATCAAAGGCTGAGACGCCGATCATGGTCGGAGTCCAAGCGAAGGCCTTAAAGGCTCTTCAGCAGGTTTTCGGCGCCGGAAATCTGCGCCTTGGAGGGAGCATCCTCAACATTGAGGGCTTTGACGACACCATCCTCGACGATCATCGAATAACGCTGAGAGCGGAGGCCGAGGCCGAAACCCGAGCCATCCATGACGAGACCGATCGCCTTCGCGAAGTCGCCATTGCCGTCGGAAAGGAACTCGATCTGCTCCGCGCCGGCCGATTTCGACCAGGCATCCAGAACGAAGACGTCGTTGACGGACGTCACGAGGATCGCATCGACACCCTTGGCCTTGATCTCGTCCAACTTCTGCACGTAGCCGGGCAGATGGTTGCGATGGCAGGTCGGAGTGAAGGCGCCGGGAACGGCGACGAGGGCGACCTTGCGTCCCTTGAAGAGATCGTCCGTGGTCTTCGCGACAGGTCCGTCCGGCGTCATGACGCGGAACGTTACCTGAGGCAGGGAATCTCCAACCTGGATGGTCATGGGCAGTTCTCCAAAAGTGAGGCGGATGCTTCACCTCCTCACTAGCGCGGCTGCCTGCTGGCGTCGAGCTTCACCTCAGTCTCGATGGCTTCCTCTCCGGCAACAAGGGTCAGCAGCACCTGGATGGGTCCGGCAGCGTCTTTCGGCTTTTCCTCGATCGTGACGATGAAGCTGTTCTCAGCATCGGGGAGGGAGGTCGAAAGGTACCAGTCGTCGGGTCCTTCCGCGAACAGGGCGGGCTTCCCGCCGGACGGCACGCGCACCTTCACTTTGAGTCCGGGCTTGTCTGCGGTCTGCGGCTCTACGCTCAGGACGGACAGGTCGCCCGGGGCGCCCAGAGCCTGAGAGCGGGGAAGGCTTGCCTGCACCTTTTCGAGAATAGCTTTTTGCTCCTGGTCGCCATTGAGGGGTAGAACGATATCTGCATGGGCTGGGATGCAGATATCCTTGCAGACGCCATAGTCGACGGAAAGCGAGAGCTTGATCGGCTTTGTCTCATCCATCGGCTTGACGAGAACCGGCAGGATGACCCGATCATGGTAGACATACGCGGCGCCGCCCGCATCCTCATGGCGGGAGGGGGCTGGCCATTTGATGTCGGCGGAAGCGACGTTGTCGGAGCCTGACCAGTCGAAACGGGGCGGCAGGCCGGAATCCCCGGCGCTCCGCCAGTAAGTCTTGAAACCGGGATCAAGGGCGATCTCGATGCCCGACAGCCATTGGCCGTCCTGTTGCCCGCCCGACATCAGACGAATGCGGGAATGAAGTCCTTGGACCCAGGGGGAGGACGTCTGGGCCTGCCCGTAGGCAGGAAGAAATGATAGGATGAGGCAAACGAGCGCCGAAGCAGAACTTAATCGAATTGTCATGGAACTGACGCCTCCCTGACGCGCTTCCCTTATGCGGTTTATTTCCGACTTGGCCATCCACGATCCCGTGATGGGCGGCCACCCGGCAACGCAGATGAGAGAGATGAGCCTTTTGTCGAATGCGAATGGTGCCGAGTCCGGCTATCTCGACGGCCAGCTTCTGGTGGCCATGCCCGGAATGGTGGACGAGCGTTTCGCCCGCGCCGTCATCTATATCTGTGCCCATTCGATCGAAGGCGCCATGGGCATCGTCCTCAACCGGCCCGCCGCCAATGTGAGCGTGCCCGATCTTCTGGTGCAGCTCGAGATCATTCCGGATCTGGAACGAATTCTCCTGCCGCAGAAAGTCGGTCGCATGCAGGTGCTGATAGGGGGGCCGGTGGAAACGAGTCGAGGCTTCGTTCTTCATTCCTCGGATTTCCACATCGCCCAATCGACCCTTCTCATCGACGACAGCGTCTGCCTGACCGCGACCGTCGACATCCTGCGCGCCATCGCCCGGGGGGATGGGCCCGAAAACGCCATCCTGGCCCTTGGTTATGCCGGCTGGGGGGCCGGGCAGCTCGAAAACGAGATCCAGGCCAATGGCTGGCTCAATTGCCCCGCCGACGCGGAACTGATCTTCAATTCATCCGCCGAGCTTCGCTATGATCTCGCCCTGCGCCGAATCGGCATCGATCCGGCCATGCTTTCCATGGAAGCTGGCCACGCCTGAACCTGTTCAAGCCGCTTCGGTCGCCGCACCTACCAACTGTCGCGCCTGCATCGTCGACATCGGCTCTCCGAAGACCGGGCCTTGAGCATATTCGCAGCCGAGCTGATAGAGCTCGATGGCTTCCGATTCCGTATCCGCGCCTTCCGCGACGATTTCCATACCCAGTTCGTGGGCCATCTTGATGATGGACCGCAGGATCACCGGCTTGCCCGCCGCCATCTGGCGCACGAAGGATTCATCCACCTTGATCGTGTCGAACGGGAACCGGAATAGGTAGGAGAGGGCGGAATAGCCGGTCCCGAAATCGTCGAGGGAGAGCCCGGCGCCTAGATCCCGCAGGCGCGTGAGCATCTGGGCCGAATATTCCGGGTTCTCCATGACCAGGCTCTCGGTCATCTCGATCTTGAGTGAGCCCGGAAGCACGCCCGTGCGCGCGATGACCGCCTTCACGTCCTGCAAGAGGTCGTGCCGCAGGAGATGCGGGCTCGACATATTGACGCTGGCGAAGATCGGCGGGTCGACTTCCAGAGCGTCCTGCCAGGTGGCAAGCTCCCGCGCCGTCTGCTCCAGCAGGAAGAAACTCAGGGTGACGATGAGGCCGGTTTCTTCCGCAAGCGGCATGAAGTCTTCCGGACCTATGCGGCCCAGACGCGGGTGATCCCAGCGCAGCATCGATTCGAAGCCGGCGATGGTCCGGTCCTCAAGGCGAACGATGGGCTTGAACAGCACCTTGATCTCGTTGCGCTCGAGAGCGCGGCGCAGATCCGATTCCATCGTGAAATGATCACTGCGGTCCGAGCGCATGGTCGGACGGAAGACCTCGATCCGGTCGCCGCCATGACGCTTGGCGTAAGCCATGGCGATTTCGGCGTTCCGAAGAACCTCTTCGCGCCGTGCGGCGATCTGGGGATCGTGCAGGGCAAGACCGATGGAGGCGGTCAGGAAGATCTCGCGCTCCGCATAGGTGATGGCTGTCGTCACCGCACGCCGGACCATGTCCGCGAAGGCGATGATCCGGTCCGGCTCCCGCTCAGAGAGCAGGATGATGGCGAATTCGTCGCCCGCGATCCGCGCCAGGGTGTCCTGCGGCCTGAGCAGGCGCCCGAGGCGGCGGGACAAGGTCAGCAGGATCGAATCGCCCGCCGCGTAGCCTACAGAGTCATTCGTGTTCTTGAACTTGTCGATATCGATGACGACCACCGTGGGGCGCAGGCCGTCGTCCTGGCTCGCGAAGGTGAGGGCGGCTTCCAGGCGATCATAGAAAAGCTGGCGGTTCGGCAGACTGGTGAGGTTGTCGTGGATGGCGTCGTGAAGCAGTCGTTCTTCTGCCGTCTTGCTGTCGGTCACGTCCGCAAGTGTGCCGATGACGCGGATCACCTCGCCATCCGTTCCGATGACCGGACGGGCCTTGAGGCGAAACCAGTGATGCGCTCCCGAGGCCGAGCGCAGACGGAAATCCTGCGAGAGGCGACCGCGGCGCTGCTCGATGACGGCGTCAAGGGTGGCGCGATAGCGATCCTTGTCGAAGGGGTGGACCAGATTGAGCCAGGCCGAGGCGGGGCCTTCGAGCGAGCCGCGCTTGAGGCCGAGCAGATGCTCCACTTCCGGGCTGACGAAGATGTTGTCGGAAATGACATCCCAATCGAACACGATGTCGCCTGCGCCCGACAGGGCGAGCGCCCGGCGCTCCGTGTCGTTCACGAAGCCCTGCGCGAAAGCGCCGCCTGCAAAGGCATGCTGCATCACGGTGAAGCCGATGAGCATGACGATGAGCACGAGCCCGCCGATCAGGGCCGGAGGCACCAGATCGGAGCCGAGATGGCCCATCACCGTGAAGGTCGCCGCCGTCACCCAGGCGATCAGGAGAAGCCAGGTCGGGACGAGCATCACGGCCCGGTCGTAACCATGGGTGGCGAGATGGATCACCAGCACGAAGCCGATGCCGGCCACGGCCGCGATCGAGATGCGCGCCACCCCTGAAGCCACGGGCGGATCGATGACGGCGAGCCCGATGAGGGCGCCGAGGAAGACGAGCCAGAACGCGGTCACATGGCTGTAGCGCACATGCCAGCGGTTCAGGTTGAGATAGGCGAACAGGAAGACGAGAAGGGTCGCCGCCAGCACCGCTTCCGCGCCGGCGCGGTAGATCTGCTCGGCCTTCTCTGTGATGGGGAAGATGCGTTGGAAGAAACCGAAATCGATGCAGGCATAGGCGAGTACGGCCCAGGCCAGGGCGGCGGCGGCCGGGAAGATCAGGGCGCCCTTCACCACGAAGACAATGGTGAGGAAGAGGGCGAGAAGACCGGCGATGCCGATGATGATGCCCTTGTAGAGCGTCAGCCCGTTGACCCGCTCCTTGTAGGCGTCCGCATCCCAGAGATGAAGCTGCGGGAGATTGGCGGAGCGCAGCTCCGCCACGAAGGTCACGGTCGTGCCGGGATCGAGGGTGACGAGGAAGATATCCGCATCCGCGCTGTCGTCCCGCTCGGGCCGGATGCCCTGACTCGCCGTGATTGCCGCGACGCGAGACGATCCCAGATCGGGCCAGACCACGCCGGAGGAGGTGAGGCGGAAATGGGGGGCGACCAGGAGACGGTCCACCTGTTCGTCGGTATCGTTGGTGAGCGCGAAGACGATCCAGTCCGGCCGGGTGCCGGCCTCGCGGGCCTTCACCGCGATGCGGCGGACGATTCCGTCGCGCCCCGGAGCGGTCGAGATGCGGATCTCGTCCCCATCCGAGCGGTAGCGCTCCACCATGGGGGTGAGATCGATGGCCTTCACCTTGGGGTCCACGCGGACGGATTCGACGGCTTGGCCGCTCGCTGGCCAGGCCAGACACATGAAGGCCGTCAAGATGACGGTTATGGCGAAAGAAACGATCCGCAAAGCTTCGGTCTTCCGTCCGGTGCGTGGGTGGAAGGGATTGGTATCGGTCGGAGAGCTTGAGGGCAAGGTGAAGTCGAGGTTGGGCCCGACTTGTCCGCAAGACTCAAGCTTGGAGGACTTACACGCGGCCATGGGGCAGCTTTGCGGCGGGATTGAGGAGAGGATACTCATCCCGCCCTAAAGTTAAGCTTCGCGATTTTAATCCTGCAAACCTGCCGCGATCCGATCGAGAGAGGGCAGACCCTTGATGGGGCCGATGGCGGCCAGGGTCGGTGCTCCCTGGAGAAGGCGGTGGCCGGCTTCGCGGACCTGATCGGCCGTCAGGGCATCGACCTTCAGCACGATCTCGTTGCTGGGGATGATCCGGCCCCAGGACAGGAGCTGGCGGGCGACGCGTTCGATGCGTCCGCCCGGCGTCTCGAGCGCCGTCAGGAGAGCAACCTTCATCTGCGCCTTGGCGCGGACCATCTCGATCTCGGCGATACCCTCGGTGGCCTTGCGCATGCACTGGAACGTGACATCCATCAATTCGGCCACGTCGTTGCCTGCGGTTCCGGCCCCGACGCCGAAAAGACCGCAATCGGAGAAGGGCCAATGAAAGGCGTCGATGGAATAGGCCAGCCCGCGCGTCTCGCGTACTTCATGCCAGAGGCGGGACGTCAGCCCGCCGCCGAGAATATGGGCGAACAGGTGGGTGGCGTAATAGCCGGGATCCTTGAAGGAGAGGCCCGGCAGGCCGAGAACCAGATTGGCCTGTTCGAGCTTGCGCGAAATCCGCCGCTCGCCGCCAAGATAGAGGCCGGGCTCGGGCTCGCGGATGCCCACGGCCGGCATCGCACCGAAATGACGCTCGGCTGCCTCGACGATCCGGGCATGGTCCACATCGCCGGCGGCGGCGAGCACCATCTTGCCCGGAGCGTATTCCCGCGCGAGGAAGGCGCGGATGGTGGCCTCGTCGAAGCTTCTGATGGTTTCCGGGGTGCCGAGGATCGGGCGGCCGATGGGCTGGCCCGGATAGGCCGTCTCCATGAAGGCGTCGTAGATGAGATCGTCCGGCGTGTCCTCGACCGCCGCATATTCCTGCAGGATGACGCCCTTCTCCCGAGCCAACTCTACGGAAGCAAAGAGGGAATTGGTGAGAATGTCGCCAAGCACGTCGATTGCCACATCCACATTTTCCCCAAGGACGCGGGCCGTGTAGCTGGTGTATTCGACGCTCGTCGCCGCATTGATGTCGCCGCCGACATTCTCGATATCCTCGGCGATCTGCCGGGCGAGGCGGCGCTTCGTGCCCTTGAAGGCCATGTGTTCGATCAGATGGGACAGCCCATGCTCGTGCGCCATTTCATGGCGCGAACCGGTGCCGACCCAGACCCCGAGGGTCGCCGTGGCGATCTCCGGCATCTGCTCGGTTGCGACGGTCAGGCCGTTTGAAAGCCGCGTGATGTCGATCCGCTTCTCGCGAACGAGGTGATGATTCATGCCGCGATGCCTTTGACCACGCGGGCGCGCTCGCGGATGAAGCGCTCGACCGCGCCCTGGTCGTTGGGGAGCACGGTGAAGCTCTCCTTACGCTCCATGAGATCGGCCATGTGCGGCGGAAGCTGGGGCCGGATTCCGGTCGCGCGTGCGACGGCGTCAGGAAACTTGGCCGGATGCGCCGTCGAGAGGGCGATCACGGGAACTTCGGGCCGCTCCTTCAGGAGCGCCCGCCCGGCGCGGGTGCCGACGGCGCTGTGCGGATCGAGCACGTAGCCGGTCGTTCGGTAGGTCTCGGCCATCTCCTCCGCCACATTCGCCTCGTTAACGGTTTGCGTCGAAAATTCGTCGCGGATGCGGGCGAGGGGATCGGCGTCGATGGTGAAGGATTTGGACTGCGCGAGCCCTGCCATGAGGCGGCGGATCGCACCCGCATCGCGACCATGGGCCTCGAAGAGCAGGCGTTCGAAATTGGACGAGATCTGAATGTCCATGGAGGGCGAGGTGGTGGGCTCGACGCCCCGGATCTCGTAGGAGCCGGAATGAAGCGTCCGGGCCAGGATGTCGTTGGCATTGGTGCCGATCATCAGCCGTTCGATCGGCAGCCCCATCCGCTTGGCGGCCCAGCCGGCGAGAATATCGCCGAAATTGCCCGTGGGCACCGAGAACGAGACAGGCCGGTGCGGCCCGCCCAGGGCGACCGCCGCCGTGAAGTAGTAGACAGTCTGCGCCGCGATGCGGGCCCAGTTGATGGAATTGACGCCGGAAAGCTGGAGTTCGTCGCGGAAGCGGGCATGGTTGAACATGCCCTTCACCATCGACTGGCAATCGTCGAAGGTTCCCTCGACCGCGAGGGCATGGACGTTCGGCGAGGCCACCGTCGTCATCTGCCGCCTTTGGACATCCGACACGCGCCCGTGCGGGTAGAGGATGAAGATATCGACCTGATCAAGGCCCTTGAATGCCTCGACGGCGGCGCTGCCCGTATCGCCCGAGGTCGCGCCGACGATGGTGGCGCGGGCGCCGCGGGCTTTGAGCACATGGTCCATCAGGCGGCCGAGCAGCTGCATCGCCACGTCCTTGAAGGCGAGCGTCG
Organism: Microvirga sp. 2TAF3; assembly: GCF_052114965.1. Taxonomy (NCBI): domain Bacteria; kingdom Pseudomonadati; phylum Pseudomonadota; class Alphaproteobacteria; order Hyphomicrobiales; family Methylobacteriaceae; genus Microvirga; species Microvirga sp. 2TAF3. The sequence goes on from NZ_JBFRFT010000017.1 coordinate 80,120, forward strand.
GGCCGTGGAAGAGTTCCAGCACGAAGAGATTGTCGCCGATCTGGTTCTGGGGGCAGACGGCCGCATGGCGGAAGGTGGCGTAGGCCTCGTCGATCATGGCGCCGAGGGCGGCCTGCGGAATCTCGCCGTCGACGAGGGGGCCGAGAACCGCCTTCGCCACCTCGGCATAGGGCTTGCCCGCAAAACCCCAGATCGTCTCGCGCGTCAGTCCCGGCCAGCTTTCCGGCACATAGAGGCCGCCATCGCGGGCCAATCCGGCAAGCAGGGCATCGGCGAAGCCGAGCGCGGGGGCTTCGCCCCGGGTCGAGACGTGAAACACGGTCAATCTCCTGAAATTCCGGCGGACATTAAGAGGGGCAGCCGGTCAGGACAAGCCATAACCGGCTGCCGGGTCTCAGCCATTCAGGCGCGCCATGGCGTGGGCGTCCACGAAGGCGCCTTGGCGGAAAGCAAAGCCGCGATGGGTCCCTTCGATCTCGAAACCGTGGCGTTTGTAGAGCGCTATGGCCGGTGCGTTGTCGGTATAGACGGTCAGTTCGATCCGCTTCAGGCCGAGCCAGTCATCGGCGACCGAAAGGATTTCGCGCAAGAGGCGGGAGCCGATGCCGCGGCCCTGATAATCGTCATGGACGCCCATGCCGAGGAGTCCCACATGGGCCCGGCGACCGGGAAAGCGGGTGAGGCCCCCATTGGCGACGATCCGCCCGTCGAGGGAAGCGACCAGGCTCACGTCGCCCGGGCCCTGGCTCTCCAGCCGTTTCCGGATGTCCTCCGAAGTGCGGTGTGGCAGGCTCAAAGTGCCCCAGCGATAGCCGGGTAGGCAGGCAATGGCCGCGATTTCTTCAGCATCGCCAAGGCGCACGGCGCGGATGACGAGGCTTTCAATATCAGGTGGATGTTGAGGTTGAGGGTCCATGTCGCTCTCCTTGGAAAAAAGGCGGAAGCGAACGGAACCGTCAAAGCCCTGCTCGTCTCCGCAGGGCTTGAGGGAATGTTCACACGCTCATCGGCGCAAAGCACATCCCGCACGCCCGGCGAGGCGCGTGGTAAGATGGGCCATGGTCATGAATACGGTGAACATGGAAAGCATGGTATATTTTCCAGTGTCGGAAGCCAAGCGGGTTTGAAAACCCGAGAAGGACCTGGACGATGCGCATGACCCGAACCGATTGGGTGCTCCTGCCGCTCCTGGTCGCGGTGCTGGCCGCATTCGCCTATGGGCTCTACGCGCTGGTCGGGTTCTTCGGCATGGGGCTGCTCGGCCTCATCATCGGTGTGATGGCGCAGCGGATCGAGCTCGAGAAGGATGGCGCGGTCAGCAATTTCATGACGACATCGCTCTATGCGGAGCAGTTCAAGGCCCGGCAGGCCATGACCCGCGCGGAGCGGGCGGAGCATCATCATGAGACCCGGATGATGATGAAGGCGCTTTTCGTCGCGAAGGTCGTCAGCGCAGGTCTGGTGATCCTAGGATTTGGCTTCTTCGCCCTGTTCCAGCTCGGCTGAAGGCGGATTCAGCCGCCGCCAGGCGAAGGTGGCGAAGACGCCGACGAGGGTGAGGGCGATTCCGAACCAGGTGAAGGCGTATTGCAGATGGTTGTTGGGCAGTTCCAGCTTCGTCTGTCCGCCCTTCGGCCAACCGCCCGGATTCGGCGTCGCGTCCGCTTCCACGTAGAAGGGAGCGGCGCGGGCGAGGCCATGGGCCCTGGCAATGGCTTCGGGATCGCGGGCGAACCAGGAATTGCGGGCCGGATCGTCGGCAGGCGTGAACATGTTCCGCTCTTCCGGCGCACGGACGAGGCCGGTGATGGTCGTCTCGCCTGTCGGCTGGCTCTCCGGACGCGAGGCGGGATCGCGCAGTTCCGTCGGCACGAAGCCGCGATTGAGCATGAGAATGGCGCCGTCTTTCAGGCGCAGAGGGGTCATCAGGTAATAGCCCTGGATGGGCGAGCCGCGCTGCGCGGAAGCCAGACCATAAACCGGGGTCTCGAACTGGTGCAGGAAAGTGCCGCTGACCCGCACCCGCCGGAACTCGTCCTGATCCGCGCGCCATTGCCCCCATTGCGCATCCGGCAGGATCTGGCCCGGCTCCCCATACGCACGGGATTCGATCTGGGCGATCAGGCCCTCCTTCCAGGTCCTGCGCTGGAGCTGCCAGCTGCCGAGACCGATCAGGATCGCCAGGGCGACAAGCGTTGCGAGGCCGGGGACAAGAAGCGAGCGCAGGCGTTGCGGGAGAGTAGGGCGGGTCACTTCTGGATGCGCCCTTCCTCGGCCTTGTGATGATATTGCAGCGCCACCATGACACCCTTCAGGGGACGCACCAGGGCAACGCTCAGGATCACCGAAAGGGCGAACCACATCACGATGTGGAGCCAGAGTGGCGGCTCGAAGGTGAACTCGGCCCAAAGAGCCAGGGCAACCACGACGATGCCGACGATGGACATCACGAAAAAGGCCGGGCCATCACCCGTATCGGCGAAGGCGTAATCCAGATCGCAGACCTCGCAGGACGGACGCAGCGTCAGATATCCCTGGAACAGATGCCCCTTGCCGCAGCGCGGACAACGGCCCATGAGACCGGCGACGATGGGGTTGGGAGGCGCGGAATTCTGGGCCACGGCGCATTCTCCGGGCGTTCTGCAAGGGAAAGTGCCGCCCTGACAGATGGGGGATAAGTTTCAAAAACGAAGGGCGGCTTGTGGCCGCCCCCGTTGAGATCGGTTCAGATTGAGCGGCGTCAATGGCCGGCGGCGTGTCCGCCGAAGCCCCATACGTAGATGGCGGCGAAAAGGAAGAGCCACACCACGTCGACGAAGTGCCAGTACCAAGCCGCGAATTCGAAGCCGAGATGCTGCTTCGGCGTGAAGTCGCCGCGATAGACACGCAACAGGCACACCGCCAGGAAGATCGTGCCGATGATCACGTGAGCGCCGTGGAAGCCCGTCGCCATGAAGAAGGTGGCGCCGTAGATGTTGCCTTTGAAGCCGAAGGCGGCGTGGCTGTACTCGTAGCCCTGGAGCGTGGTGAAGATCATGCCCAGGATCACCGTCAGCCACAGGCCAGTCCTCAGGCCCTTGCGGTCGTTCCCCAGCAGCGCATGGTGCGCCCAGGTCACGGTGGTGCCGGAGGTCAGCAGGATGAGGGTGTTGAGCAGCGGCAGGTGCCAGGGATCGAAGGTCTCGATGCCCTTGGGCGGCCAGACGCCGCCGAGCGCCTCGGTGCGCGCATACTGGATCGCCTCGTTCGGATAGAGCGCGGCATCGAAATAGGCCCAGAACCAGGCCACGAAGAACATCACCTCGGAGGCGATGAACATCATCATGCCGTAGCGGTGATGAAGCTGGACCACGCGGGTGTGATACTGGCCGCTATTGGCCTCGCGGATCACGTCGCTCCACCAGCTGAGCATGGTGTAGAGCACGCCGATGATGCCCGCGCCGAACACATAGGCGCCGATGTGCATCCCGCCGATTGGGACGTCCTTCCACCAAGTGACGAAGCCGGAAGCCATCACGAAGGCGCTGAAAGCACCAACGAGCGGCCACGGGCTCGGGTCGACAAGGTGATAATCGTGATGTTTGGCGTGGGCCTCGGCCATTCGTATCGTCTCCGTGCCTCGAAGGTGTCTCGCTTTAAGACGTTTCTGTCTAGCTTGTCACGTCCGTTATTGAACGATGGGTTTCGTTGATGATGTCGCAGCCTCCGCCACCGGCTTGCCCCCCTTGGAGGGGAAGTAGGTGTAGGAGAGGGTGATGGAGCTGAGGTCCTTCACGTCCGAATCCTTCACGAGGCGCGGATCGATATAGAAGACCACAGCCGATTCCAGCGTCTCGCCGGGCTTCAGGGTCTGTTCCGTGAAGCAGAAGCATTCCAGCTTGGAGAAATAGCTGCCCGCGAGATCCGGTTGGACATTGTAGGTGGCGATTCCGGTCGTCGGCTTATCGCCCTTGTTGGTGACCTTATAGAGGACCGTCGTGGTCTCGCCGAGCTTGACCTTGACCTCGGGGGTCTCCGGCGCGAAGCGCCAGTTGAGGCCGGGGGAGACGTTGGCATCGAACCGGACGGCGATCATCCGATCCAGCACCTGGGATTCGTTGTTCGTCCGCACGATCGGCGTGCCGTCGAAGCCCGTGACCTTGCAGAACAGGTCGTAGAGCGGCACGGACGCATAGGCGAGCCCGACCATGCCGGCGGCAATCCCGGCACAGGCGAGGGCCGTGCGGCGTACATTGCGTTGGACATGCGGAGTTTCAGTCATCGTAACCTCTACAGGGGCCGTTGCAGGACACCGGGGCCGAGCTTGGCGATGGTGACCACATAGAACAACAGAACCAGGGCGCCGAGCGTCAGCGCCAAGGCGAGCGAACGCTTCCGGCGGCGCTTTTGCTCTTCGGGACTCAAGGTGGGAGGGGGAAGCTCTGCCATGACGTCACCCGAAAACCGGCCTGAAGAAGCCAAGGCCATGCTCCGCGAGCAAGGTCGCGAAGAGCAGGAAGAGATAGAGGATCGAGAAGGCGAAAAGCTGCTGCGCCACGCGCATGGCAGGCTCTCCCTCCCGCAGGCGATAGACCTGGAACGCCAGCGCCAGCATGCCGAGGCCGCCGATCGTGCCAATGATCGCATAGGCCAGGCCACCGAACCCGAAGGCTATCGGGGCCAGGCCCAGCGGCGCGAGGAGCAGGGTATAGGCAAGGATTTGGCGGCGGGTCGAATCGGGGCCGGCCACGTTCGGCATCATGGGGATGCCCGCCCGCTCGTAATCGCCCGACTTCACCAGGGCGAGCGCCCAGAAATGCGGCGGCGTCCAGATGAAGATGATCGCGAAGAGAATGATGCTTTCCCAGCCCACATGGCCCGTCACCGCCGCCTGGGCGACGATGGGAGGAAGCGCGCCCGCAGCACCGCCGATGACGATGTTTTGCGGCGTCGAACGCTTCAGCCACATGGAATAGATCACGGCGTAGAAGAAGATGGTGAAGGCCAGAAGCCCCGCAGCGAGCCAGTTGCTCACGAGGCCGAGCACGATCACGGAACCTGCCGACAGGGTGAGTCCGAAGGCCAGCGCCTCGCCCGGCTGGATCTTGCCGGCGGGGATCGGGCGCTTGCGGGTGCGGGTCATGACGGCGTCGATATCCGCGTCCCACCACATGTTGAGGCAGCCCGAAGCGCCGCCGCCGACCGCGATCATGAGCAGCGAGGCGAAGGCGACGACCGGATGAACGTCCGGATGGACGACGACCATGCCGACGAGCGCCGTGAAAACGACGAGGAACATCACCCGCGGCTTCAGGAGCGCGAAGTAATCGGACACGTCGCCCTGCGAGATCCCGGCGGTGGTGATCTTCTCGTTGGGCATGTCGGTCAGGCTGTTCGATGCTGTTCTCATCACGATGATCTTTCGAAGCCCTGGGCCTGAAGCCCGTGGTCTTTCGATATCGGCTCCTCGCCGGAAGGCTTAGAAACCCAAGCCCTCGGGGGAGGAGCGGGGCGGCGGAAAGCCGCCCGGCTCTTTAAGACTAGTGGCCCGTATCCGCGATGCGCGGCAGGGTCTCGAACTGGTGGAAGGGCGGCGGCGACGGCAGCGTCCATTCCAACGTCGTCGCTCCTTCGCCCCACGGATTGGCGCCAGCCCGCTCCTTGCGGATGAAGGCATAGATAACGCCGAAGATGAAGACGAGAAG